>JAFGFB010000187.1 GCA_016931315.1 Anaerolineae bacterium | reverse complement strand
CCATCTCAAGCGCACGCAACATCACGCTTGGCCTCAGCCTACTCTTCCCTTTCATCAGGCTGTGGCCGTTATTTGAAAGGTATTGGGCTAAGGCCCGTTATAAGAAGTGTTTTTGGCTGCCGCGCGTAGCGCGGCAGCCAAAAACACTCTCTAAAATCGCGGTTTTAGCCGCTCTTGATTGTGGCAAGCGGGAGAACGCTGAACAGTAACCTACGCCCAAGTGATTGACAGAAAGGGGTTTACTTCTACAATCGAAACGTCCGTCAGTGTGAAAAATGGTCTTCGCCTGGTGGCATGGCTAAGAATCATTCCGGAAATTGTGGCAGGTTATGGCGTTCCGGTGAGCCTTGCGATTAAATCCGCTTTCTGGGGAGTGTTTTTTCGTTGGCGGGCGCAGCCCGCCAACGAAAAAACACTCCCAAAACCGCGCCTTTAGGCGCAAATCACGGATCAAGATGAATTTCCGGACAGATTCTAAGAAGGTGCTGGGGAGGAATTGGATCAGATGAACTTCGATCTGAACAAGGCAGCGGAACGGGGCAACCCCTCGTTTGTGTGGCGCGCCGGGCAGGATCGCCGCCTGGCGATGGTAGACCATGCCGCGCCGCTTCAGGGGCGTCGTGTATTGGATGTGGGTTGTGGTGTGGGCATGTACACCTCTGCTTTTCGCCATAGGACCCCGGAGGTCTTTGGCATCGAAGTGGAATTTTCCCGCGCCTTAGAAGGTCGGGAACGTGCACAGGGCATCGCGCAGGCGGTGGGTGAGGCTTTGCCCTTTGCCGATGCCAGCTTCGATGTGGTTTTTTCGCATGAGGTGCTGGAGCATGTGCGTGATGATGGCGCTTGTGCGCGAGAGATGGTGCGCGTCACACGTCCGGGGGGGCGCATCGTCATTTTCGTCCCCAACCGCCTTTACCCCTTTGAGACGCACGGCATCTTCGTCCGGGGGCGTTATCGCTTCGGAAACATTCCACTGGTCAACTGGCTCCCCACTCCGTTGCGAAACCGGCTTGCGCCACATGTGCGCGCGTATACGGCGCGCGGTTTGCGGCGCCTGTTTGAGGGCTTGCCGGTCAAGGTAGTCTTGCACACAGGTGTTTTCCCTGGCTACGATAACATCGTCGCGCGCAAACCGGCTCTGGGACGCTTGCTGCAACGCGTGACCTATGCATTGGAACACACGCCGTTTCGGGCCTTCGGGCTTTCGCATTTTCTGGTTTTGGAGCACCTTCAACCACGTGCCGGGTGATTTTGGAGTGCAAGGCGATTCGTGCCTTGGTTAGCTGGGATCTGGAATATGCCGGGCATGACCAGGAGCTAAATAGATATGGCGTTGAATGCTTCGCCCCCTGTGGCATCTGACGCACCGCGGCTGATAGTCGCTGTGCGTGATGAGAGTGACCTGCGCTTCTTGCTGCCCGTGGCCTGCGATTGGGTTCGCGCCAGAAAAGGTATAGTTTACTTGTTGACCATTGCCGAGAGCGGCAAGCCGCCCACCTGGCTCAAGTTGCCGGATGCCTCGAACCAACCTCCGATTGAGGTGATTATTCGCTCAGGGCGTGATACCGCAGAGATTATCCTGGAGGAGATCGGGCGGCTCAAGCCCGAGGTGCTCTTGCTGGGTTGGCATGGTAGTCTGGGGCGCGGACGTTATCTGATGGGACATACCTTGGACCCGGTCATGCAAAGCGCGCCGTGCGATGTACTGCTGCTTCAGGACCGGGAGTTGCCGGCGATCAAGCGCATCCTGATTCCCGTGGCAGGCGGACCCCACGCGCCCCATGCCTTTGCCATTGCTCGCCATCTGGCGCCGGAGGCTGAGATTACGGCGTTGACGGTGGCAAATCAACGCCTGGGTGAAACCGCCAGGGTAGCAGCGCAGCAACGCCTGGAAGCCTTGCTGCGCGAATATGATGAGCCATCCACTACCCGTGCGGTGGTGGCGCAAGCCGCCAATCCTTCGGAAGGGATTCTTGCTGAATCTGCCAGGGATTACGATTTATTGATCCTCGGAGCGGGCGATGAGGGTATCGTGGGGCGTTTCCTCTTTGGCGATGTGCCCCAAACTATTCTGCTCAAGTCGACGATTCCGGTGATGATTCTCCGCCGTCGCATCACCTCACTGAACTCCTTCTCTCGCCGGTTGTGGGCTAAAGTTCATGGCTTGTTTCCGGCGTTATCGGTGCCGGAGCAGGCGGAAATCTACCGCTCCATGCGTCGAGGGTCACGCCCCAGTGCAGATTTCATCGTGATGATTACCCTCGCCGCCGCTATTGCAAGCCTGGGGTTGTTGCTCAACAGCCCGGCTACTATCATTGGCGCGATGCTGGTGGCGCCGCTGATGACGGCGATTCTGGGTATGGGGTTGAGCATTGTTTTGGGCGATACGCGTTTCTTTTGGAGCGCCCTGGGCACCGCGGCGCGTGGCATAGTGTTGGCGGTGAGTATGGGCTTTCTTACTGCGCTGATTGTCCCCGGTAGCGAACTGACTCAAGAGATTCTGAGCCGCGGCAATCCCAGCCTTCTGGATTTGGGCATAGCCTTGATCTCCGGTGCCGCGGCATCTTACGCTATCAGCCGCAAAAGTGTCTCGGCGTCTCTTGCCGGAGTCGCCATCGCAGTCTCCCTGACACCGCCGTTGGCGACGGCAGGCATTTGCCTGCAAGCGGGCGAGTGGATCTTGGCGGGTGGCGCCTTGCTGATGTTTCTGACGAATATGGTCGCTATCATTGCCGCCGGCGGTCTGATGTTCTCGCTGCTTGGCTTCCGTCCGGAGTTGGGTCGCAGCAAGATTTTCCACCGTGGGATACAGGGCGTGCTGGTGCTGTTGTTATTGGTGGTATTGCCCTTGTGGTTCTTGACCTCGCGTTCGTTGCAACAGGTGACGCTCAACCGCAGCATTGAATCTGCTTTACAGACGGAACTGAAGCAAATTCCTGATGCGCAGTTGCTGCGTTGGGAGCTGCTTTCGACTGAAGCTGACGGGACCTTGCAGATTGAAGTCAGCCTCACTGTGCCGCAAGAGCTGGTTCATGGCGAAGCCCGCGATCTGCAAGAGCGCCTTGCCGAGCACCTTAACCGGCCTGTGGCGCTCTCGCTGAGCACCTTGTCAACGACACGCTTGCGGGCTTTTATTCCTCCCACTCCTACGCCGACCCTGGCGCCCACCCCCACAGGGATGCCCACCGCTACCCCTACTGCAACGCCAACGGCAACCTCGACCACGACTACGACGCCAACTCACACGCCTACGCCCACTTTGACGCCTACACTTACCCCGACACCGACGGCATCGCCGACCGCGACGCCTTTTATCCTTGTGGTGAGTGATGTGGGGGCTGGGGGATTGCGGGTGCGCTATTCGCCTGATGGCTTGGAAGTGGGGCGTCTGCCGGGGGGAACGGCGGTAATCGTCACCGGCGGACCGGTTACTGTCGCGGAGAACATTTGGTATCATGTACAAACCCTCGATGGGACGTTGGTGGGTTGGGTGAGCGCCACTTATCTGCTGACGGCGCCTTGAAAATAGATTCATCTTCGATGCGTGTTTGTGGCCTTTAGGTGGTCCTTTGGGCTACCCTTTGGGCCGTCCAAAGGGCTGGAAGAGCCGTATTAAGGAGTCTGACGATGGTTAAGCAAGGCATGCATTTATTGGCGTTGGCTGTGATGCTCCTGGCCCTGTTGCCAGGATGGGCGCAGGCTCAAGGCGCTTCCCCGCAGGTTTTGGCGCAGTTTTTCTTCTCTGGAAGTCTACAGGCGTTACCCTTGCCGGTGTTGGCGCATTGGCAAAGCGCCACGGGTCTGGAGGTCGTGCTGGTCATCGCGCCGTTAGCCGATGTGCAGCATACAGGGCTTCCTTTCCGCGTGTTGGATGCCGAAGCGCAGCCCGGCGCCTATTACCTGGCGCACCGGCGACCCGAGCGCCTCACTGCGTTGCGCCCTGACGCGCTCGATATTGGGCGCTCGTTGCTCGTGGATGGGCCGCGCCTGCTCGTGCGGGCGACACCGGCGCAGGCGGAGCATCTGCTCCCTCTTGGATTTGAGCTGCAATGGTTGGGCGATGCGCCGGTGAGTTTGACGCTGGCTCCGGTGGTCACGGCAACGGCGCTGGCGCATGATGAGACCCTGGTTGGGGAGATTCTCGCTCAGGTGTTAGAGCGAACACTATATAGCTCTGTCAGCGGTTTGAGCGGCGAGACTGCCGTCATTGTGGGCGGGGCGCCTTATACGATGACGACACGTTACACCAATTCTGGCACGCCCATCGCCAAAGCCACGCAATACGCTTATGAGCAGTTGCAGGCTCTGGGGCTTTCTGTGAGTTATCATCCCTGGACGCGCTCTGGCTACAATAACCGCAACGTGATTGGTGTTATTCCGGGGACCACGCACGCAGATGAGATCGTTTTGATTACAGCCCACCTGGATTCGACCTCTAATGCGCCCGGTGTAAACCCTGCCCCTGGCGCCGATGACAACGCCAGCGGTTCGGCAGCGGTGCTATTAGCCGCCGATATCCTCAGCCGCTATGACCTGGATCGCACCGTGCGTTTCGTTCTCTTCACCGGCGAGGAACAGGGACTTCTTGGCAGCTATGAGTATGCGACAACGGTCTATAATGCTGGCGACAACATCGTGGCAGTCTACAATATGGATATGCTCGCCTGGGATGCACTTTCCGGACCCGACCTTGATCTCTTTACCCGCACTACCTCTAACCCGGGTTATGCCGGCGATATGGTCATTGCCAACACCTTTACCAGCATCGTGAACACGTATGCTTTGGATCTGACCCCGAACATCCGCAGCACCGGGATGGGTTCCAGCGATCACTACCCATTCTGGCAGCGCGGATTCCCGGCAATTTTAGCAATCGAAGATTACACGGGCGGTGATTTCAATGACCATTATCACACAACTAATGACCTGTTGCAGTACTTCAATATGCCCTACTATGTCGACTTTGCCAAAGCCTCTGTGGGAACCGCGACGCGCCTGGCAGGTGTGACGCGCCGCTATCCGTTTGAAATCGCCACCCTGGCGACGCCTGGCTCAGTGACTGCGGGAGAGCTCTTCACTTACACGGTGCTTTTGACCAACACCGCTCGCTCTGCGACCACGGGCATGGTCGTGCGCACTGAACTGCCGGCAGACGTCACCTTCCTCTCCGCCAGTGATGGGGGCGCCCTCGAAGGGGAGGCCGTCTTCTGGCGCAATATGACCCTGCCAGTTGGGGCGACCTTGCCCTTAACGGTTCGAATGCGCGCGGGCTGTGTCCCTTCCGGCACTCTGCTGGCGGGTGGCGCGACGCAGGCGACGGCGCTCGGCTGGCCCGTGGCGGCGACCGGCGCCCCTGTGACGGTGACCACGACGGCTTTCGTGCCCGAGGCGGCTTTCAACTTTCCAGAACCGGTGATTCGCGCGCAACCGGTGGCTTTTACCAACCTGAGCCAGAATGCGGATGCTTTTCTGTGGAATTTTGGCGATGGTGTGACGACCACGGTTACGTCACCGGACCACACCTATGCCACAACCGGCATCGTGACGGCGACTTTGACCGCGAGCAATAGTTGTTTTTCGAATACTGTAGCCCACCATCTGGTTGTTGGGGATTATGGCGTGCTCCTGGCGCCAGAGCTCTCCGAGCGAATGGTGGCACCTGGTGCAAGCGTGACCCACACCTTGTGGTTGACCAATACTGGCACAATAACCGATACCTACACACTGAGTCTCTCCGGTGGTGGTTGGCCCAGTGTGCTCTCGGCGGCGGAGGCAGGACCCCTGGCGCCATGGACCACGGTGATGATCGTTGTTGAGGTGACAGCGCCGCTGACAGCGCTTCCTGGCTACGCGGATACTCTGCTGCTCACCGCAGTCTCGCAGCAAGACCCTCAAGCCCAATTTGCCACCGCACAGCTGCACACACGGGCGCTAGCCGTAATCTATTTGCCGTTGCTGCTGTGTGATGTCGAGCCGCCAGTAGCGGAATAAGACTAAGCGTTGCATCTCATCTATCCCCCCCTTCTATGGAATGAGAGTTCTGATGTAAGCTTACGCTACGCCAGAACTCTCACTTTTAGGAGGGCGCGCAGCACCGCCCAGGAATCTGCCCGCTGGTCATTGCTCCGGTATGTTCTGTTCCGCTTTTGAAACACAACCTTCACTTTTGAACCTTTTGGCAAAAACCGCGACTATATACGTGGGCTTTATGTATGCGGGTAAACGTATTCTTCTCTGGGTGGTGTTCACAAGCACATTGATCGCGCTGTGTTGTGCTTCAAAAGGAGGTGCTGCTGATTCGATAGGGCGATATTTCTACCGTAGGTCCATCTACGGCTACATCCAGGTATTTGTGCGTCTTAACCTATTGAAAGGAGAACGACATTTTATGTATAAGCGGACTTTGTTGAATGTATTGGTCGTCATGACCATGCTGCTGGGCGTCTTCTCGACCCCTCTGGCAGCACAACCTGCAGCGGCGGCTGCGGCTGCGGCGCCGCCTCCCCCGGCAGACGCCAAAGCCAACCCTGAACAAGCCAAACCGGCGGAACGCGCCAACCAGGCTTTTACCGAGTTGGAAGGCCCTGCCAAGGGCGAAGAGGTGGGAACCTGTGGAGCAGGGCTAAATGCTGCCTGGCCTGGTCCCGATGGTTACGGTTATGGGGGCAGGGTGGTAACCTACAGCTGGGTGGATATCTCCAGCACGGGTACGCCAATCACGGGCCTGACGGATGACAATTCTCAGGGCCCGTTCGACATTGGCTTCACTTTCCCCTTCTATGGAACGGACTGGACGCAGTTCTATGCGGGTTCCAATGGCTTTATTACCTTTGGGACTGGGTCCACAAGTCTTAGCAACCAGTGTCCGCTGCCCAACAGCAGTACACCGAACAATCTCATCGCGATGTTATGGGACGATCTCAGTTTCAACATCAGCGGCACTGCCTACTATGAGCATTTTGCTACCTGCCCGGTGGGTAGCGGTGAGTGTACCGTCATTTCATACCACGACGCGGCTCACTACGGCACTGCAGCGGGATCTGCCGGAACCTGGCAGACCATCCTCTACGCGACTGGCGTTATCCGCCTGCAATTTCTGGATAGCGGTATTGAGTTAGGCTCCAGCTCGACGACGGGCATTGAAGGCAACAATCTCGCTGCCGACCATGGCCTTACCTATGCGTGCAATCTGGGCAACTCAGTTGCCGATGAGCTGGCGATTGAGTTTGCCGTTTCTGATGTGCTCCTGGTTATGGATAAGCAGGCGCCCGGTGCTGTGATTGGCGGTCCCGTTGACTACAGCATTGTGTTCAAGAATGTTGGCATGGGGACTGCTGAAGGGGTGACGCTGACGGATGGCATTCCGGCGGGGACGGTCTACGTTCCCGGCAGCGTTACCGGCGGCGCGACGTATGATTCCGGCACCAATACCATCTCCTGGGTTGGCGACCTGGCATCGAACAGCCCGGCAACGGTCACTTTTTCTGTGGACCTTGATGTTGTGACCTGTGGTGGCGAGGTGACGAATGTTGCCACATTAGAGTACGGTGGCGAGCAAACTACGGCATCTGCCGCCACAACTATCTGGGAATATGAAGCCTATGCCTCTGACTTCGAGGCGAACAACGGTGGCTTCAGCGGTGAAGGCTCCTGGGCTTGGGGCGTCGTGGGCCCTTACGGCGGCACACGTCCCGAATTCCCGGCGGGCGCCCATTCCGGCGTGAACGCCTGGGGTACCAACCTCACCGGCGACTACGGTACTAGCGAGACCATCGCGTTGACCTCGCCGCTGATTGACCTCAGCCCGTTGCAGGGCACGATCGAGCTGAGCTGGTGGCAGTGGTTACGCACCGAAGCGAACTACGACTATGCCACTGTGCAGGTGCGCGGCGGCGGCACGGATTGGACGACCATCTATGGTCCGGTCAGCGGCGCCATCAACCTGGAGTGGACGCGCTTCTCCTCTGATCTTTCTGCTTTCGCTGGCGCAAGCGATTTCCAGGTGCGTTTCTTGCTGGAAACGGATAGTTCGGTGACATACCCCGGCTGGTACGTGGATGATGTTGGCATCTACAGCTGCGCGCCGCTGCCGGGGCTTTATCTGGCTCCCAACGTGCTCGAGGCTTCCGGCTGTAACGGCGTGGAGCAAATTCATACGCTCTCGCTGTCCAACTGGACCGGTATCTCGGGAACTTTCGACCTAAGCTACACGATTGATCCCGTCTACGGCACACTGACCGGACCCGCGACTCTGACCCTGGCTGAGGGCGAGACGCAGTCCTTCGAGGTCACCCTGAATCCGGCGCTATGCTTGCCGAATCAGGTCTTGCTTGAGGCCTCGGTGACGGCGGAAGGGAATAGCTACAGCGATACGTCCCTCATCGAGAAGACCATCGTCAGTGGCGAATTCTGGAATGCCAAGGCGCCCATGAGCGGGCAAGGCTTGTACGACCACGCGGTGGTGGATGGCGGCGACGGCGGCATCTATGCGTTGGGCGGCAACGGCAATGGCACGAGCCTCAATTATCGCTACGATATTGCCACCAATACCTGGGCTGCTCGTGCGGCCATTCCAACGGATATGCGCATCATTGACGCCGGGCAAATCGGCGGCGTAATCTACATCCCTGGCGGTTATGATGGTGCGGCTTTTGCGACCACGCACCAGGCTTACAACACCGCAACGGATGCCTGGAGCACGGGCGCGGCAGCGCCTCGCGGCGTTGCTGGTTATGGCGTAGCCGCCTGCGATGGCAAACTCTATCGCGTGGGTGGCGCCGAGTATGCGACCTGGCCCAATGGTTCTACCGCTGCTGAGGTTTACGACCCGGCGACCAATGCCTGGGCGACGCTGGCTCCTATGACCACGGGACGCACCTGGCCCCTTGTCGCTTGCCTGGATAGCAAGCTCTACGTGGCCGGCGGTCTGGATGCGGCAGCGACCGATTCCAATAAGGCTGAGGTTTACGACATCGCGGCTAACACCTGGAGCGATGAGGCGATGGCGGACTTGCCGGCGACCTGGTGGGGCGCAGGCATCTTCGTGAGGGATGGCCTTATCTATGTGGCGGGCGGCAACCGCAATGCCGAAGTTACGACAGCGGTGGCGATTTACGATCCCGCTACCGATACCTGGAGTGACGGGGTACCGCTACAGGATGCCCGCTTCCGGATGAAGGCGGCGAGTGGTTATGTCATTGGCGGCATGGAGCCGGTATGGACAGGCCATCCGACCAATGAATATCTGGATAGTTGCCCCATCTGTGATGCAGTTGGAGCGCTCGATGGTCATGTCTATGACTACGATGGCGCGATGCTGCCTTGCCAGGACGCGACCGTCTCCATCCAGCCGGGTAACATCGAAGTGCCGGTGGATGCTACCGGGTATTACACCGTGACCCTGGTTCCCTTCGATTACGAAGTGACGGCTTCGGCGACGGATTATCCAGAACCTGCTATGGCAAATGTCACGATTCTGGAAGCCCAAACCACCACGCAAGACTTCATCCTCACTCGCCCAGATATCGAGGTCAGCCCGACCAGCTTCAGTGAAAGCCTGGTTGCGCCGGCTAGCGTGACCCGTCAGATTACTATCGGCAACCTGGGAACCTATCCGCTATCCTTCGAGATTTTCGAAATGGCGGTCGGCAAGGAGCAGGTTGAGACAAAACCGGCGTACACGGTGGTGGAGCAGAAGGGCGCGGTGGAGATTGATCCGCAAGCCCTTGCCGAGCTCGATGCCAAGGGTACGACGGACTTCTTCGTGCAGCTGCGGGCGCAGGCTGACCTGAGCGCCGCTTACGAGATTAAGGACTGGAGCGAGCGCGGTTGGTACGTCTACAATGCCTTGCAGACTGCGGCAAAGGCGCAGGCTCCGATCATCGCCTTTGCGCAGGAGCGCGGCTTAACCTACAAGACCTACCTCGCGAACAACTCGGTCTTCCTTTACCAGGCGACTCTGGATGATCTCAACCAGCTCGCGGCGCGCAGCGATGTCTACCAGATTCGGGCGAATCACACGTATGCAATTGAAGAGAACGTGCCCGCGCAAGACGAGCAGGCGCAAGATGCGCCGCGCACTGTCTACTGGAATATGGACGAGCTTGAACCCAACGCTGGCTTGTTCGGTATGCAGTCGCGCCAGGTCTGGGAGCAGTTCGACATTCGCGGCGAGGGCGTTGTTGTTGCCAATATTGACACCGGCGCCTTCTACGAACACGCGGGCCTCGATCGCCAGTACCGGGGTAACCTCAGCGGCAACATCGGCGGTCCCTATGAGCATGATTACAACTGGTATATGCCCACTTCTGGCTGCGGCGATGGTACCTACCCGTGTGACAACAACGGACATGGCTCCGGCACCATGGGTATCATGGTGGGCGAGACCGAAGATCTGGCAGAGCAGGTCGGCGCGGCTCCGGCGGCGCAGTGGATTGCCTGCAAGGGCTGCGAATCCACTTCCTGTTCTGATGCTGCGCTAACGGGTTGTGCGGATTGGATGGTCGCTCCGACCCGTACCGACGGTACCGATGCCAACCCGGATATGCGCCCACACGTCGTCAACAACTCCTGGGGCGGCGATGGCTGCGATGGTTGGTATCAGGAGTACATCGACGCCTGGCGCGCGGCGGGTATCTTCCCGGCGTTCTCCGCGGGCAATACCGAGGCTTGCGATGCTGTAGGCTCGCCCGGCGACAACCCCGGCGCCTTCGGCACGGCGGCGCACAGTTCTGCCGGTCTGAACCAGTACGCTGGCGGTCCCAGCTGCTACTATCCTGATCCCAGCTGCGATCCTGACGCGCACGAGGTTGACCCGCACCTCAACTCACCCACCTTTGGGCGTACAACCGGCAACACGGCAGGCGCCTACTACAACTTGAGCGGCACCTCTGGCGCCAGTCCGCATACCGCCGGCTGTGTGGCGCTGATGTGGGCTGCGAATCCCAGCATGATCGGCCAGATTGACGAGACCTTCCGTGTGCTCGAGCAGACGGCGGATCGCACCTGGACCGATTCCCAGAACGAGGGCGCCTGTGGCAAACCCACCTGCGCGGGCAGCGATCCCTATCCCAACTATGAATACGGTTGGGGCTATCTGGATTGTCTCGCGGCGGTGGAGGAAGTCTACAGCCCGGATGTGACCTGGCTCTCGGTTGCGCCGATCACCGGCACGGTCGGGACGGGTGGCTCGCAGCTGGTAGATGTCACCTTCACGTGCACCATCACGGAGGCGCAGCAGGCGCAACCGCTCATGGCGCAGGTGCTCATCAACAGCAACGATCCCTGCCAACCGCGCACGACGGTGGATGTGGAGCTTTACTGCACCGGGCAGGACCCCTTCCCCACCTGGACGAAGGAAGTCACTGTCAATGGGTCACCTTCTAGCCCGGTCACCGGTCCTCACGTCGTTCGCCCTGGCGATATCGTCGTGGTCACGGATTACGTGGGTGCGGCTTTCTCCGCGAATATCACGGGTACGTTGACCGAAACCTGGGGCACGGCGCTCTCCCTGGTGAGCTATGACACCAGCGGGATAGGCGCGGTGACGGTGGGCGCCAACAGCCTGAGCTGGACCCTGACCGATGTGGCGCCCAACACGGCTTACCCCATCGTCAAGACCTTTGAGGTACTCTACGGCGAGTGGACGACGGATCAGATTCTGGAGAGCTACTCCGTAGTGGATGAGGGTGTACACCTCAACGATGTGATCGTCGAGATCAACCGCTATCAGCCGGCGATGACCCTCGATATCAGCAGTGTAACCGAAGCTTACAGTGGTGACACGGTGGCGGTAACTGCCGTCATCAACTCGAGCGGCAACTTCCGCGGCGAAGCCTACCTCACCGACACATTGCCCACCGGCATGACCTTCGTGCCCGGCACGCTGGTTGCAGACTACGGTCATGCCTGGGAAGACACCGGCGTCATCCACTGGACCAACATCACACCGACCGTGAAGGCTGATATCATGGTGGGTGTCCTCTCGCCCGATAGCGACGCAATGGCCGACTTTGTCGCCATGATTGATGGCTTCACCGGCATCACTGCGCAGCGCATTGCTGGCGATCTGAGTACGATGACGGTAGCGCAGCTGTTGCCCTACAATGTTATCGTCACCAGCAACAACAACCAGTGGAGCGCTGGCGGCGGCAATCCCAACATCGGCAATATCCTGGCGGATTACGTGGATGCGGGCGGCAAGATTGTCATGTCGGAATACGCCTGGGATAACGAGGGTTGGGACCTGACCGGACGCTTGATGAGCGAGGGCTATACACCCTTCGCCATGGCAACTGGCGCGGGTGGCGCGGCAACGCTTGGCACCTTCGATAATACCCATCCCATCATGGCAGGCGTTACCAGCCTGGCGGTGAGCGGCACCTATGGTCACATGATCGTCCCGACAACGGCGGGCGCTCAATGGGTCGCCAGCTGGAGCACTGGTCAGCCTCTGGTCTACACGCAAGGTGATGCCGTGGTCGGCTTTAATTTCCTGTACGAGTGGGCTGACGCTGGCTATCCCTGGACCGGCGACGGCGCAGTTTTGCTGGAAAACAGCATCAACTGGCTGGTCGCGCAGATGTCCGAGCCGATGCCGGCGGTTGTGACCCTCAACTTCGATGTGATCGTTACGGGCACACCGGGTGATGTCATTGACAACGTCGCGCACCTCAACTGGGGCGCTGATTGGACGGATGACCTGCACTCGGTTCTGATTCTCGAGCCTTCGGCGGTGACGGTGCTGGCGTTTGGCGCCAACGCTCCGCTGCTCATTGGTCTGGCAGCTACGAGTGCGTTAGCGTTGAGCGGTCTGGCTTGGAGGCGCAAGCGGATGCGCTAGGCTTAGAGCTAAGCTTTAGCGGCGCCCGCTGTTTAGCGGCGCGCAAAGATCCGTTTTGGGATGTTTGTTCCGTGCGCCTCGGTTTCCGAGGCGCACGGCTCTTCTAAGAACCTACCCAAAAATGATGGCATGCTACGACGTCTTGCTGAGCCTTGCGGTCAAACTTGCTTTCTGGAATTTGTTTTTTTCTAGAGCGGCAATAGTGGCTAGACTAACGAGCATGTGGGCGATGCAAGAACACAAAGAGGTAGCTTTTTTGTGATTTTT
>JAFGFB010000186.1 GCA_016931315.1 Anaerolineae bacterium | reverse complement strand
CCATCTCAAGCGCACGCAACATCACGCTTGGCCTCAGCCTACTCTTCCCTTTCATCAGGCTGTGGCCGTTATTTGAAAGGTATTGGTCCAAAGCTCCGAAAAGACAGGATGCACAGGATTTTTGTATGGGTCAACAAGATGTTGCACACGCGGATTCTGAATCCGAGGTAGGAGAATCAGGTGGCAGATTACCTACCCTTTGACCGCCCAGATTCTCACGGGGTCCGCTTTGCCACGGATTTCGACCAGGCCCAAATCTTCACACGCGAATTCTGCCCGGTGCTCGCCCAGCGCTTCATAAGTCGCAGCGCTAATCAAAATGCTGTGCTGCGGGAACTCCCGGTTGAGGTCCTGAATACGCGCGGCGAGATTGACAGCATCGCCAATAACCGTGTACTCCTGCCGTTTGTGCGGTCCAACCGCGCCCGCCAGCGCCATCCCGGTATTGATTCCCACACCAATCTGCACCGGTTCGATATGCTGTGCTGCAAGCTGCCCATTGAGCTGCTTGAGGTTCGCGCGCAACTCCAGTGCGGTCAGCACAGCTTGATACGCACTGCCGGCGAGGCGGCGTGGAGCGCCGTAGATGATAAGCGTGCTATCCCCGCCAAATTTGTTGACCGTCCCATGGTACCGCTGTGCCGCCTCGACGACGAGTGGCAGGTAGGCATTAAGCAGCGCTACGATTTCCTGGGGGGTGGTACGCTCCGAACGCGCGGTAAAACCACGGATATCGCAGAATAGCACGCTCACCAAACGACTCTCCCCCTCCAATTTGACTTGTCCGGTGCGCAGGGCTTCCGCGACTTCCGGGCTCACGAAACGCCCGAAGATATCGCGCAACCACTCGCGTTCTCGCAACCCCGTGACCATCGCGTTGAAGGAGTGCGCCAGGAAACCGATTTCATCGTTGAAGCGCGGCGCGACCTTCACCTCCAGATTCCCGGCATCGAGCTGTCGCATTCCCTCGACCAACGCCTCCAGCGGCTTGACCAGAATCGCTCGAAACAGAAAAGGGAACGCCAGCAAAATCGCCACTGCCGCAGTCACAATCAATACCGTGAGTGGGAGCATGTGAGTATGGATGTACTGGCGGTAAAAAGCATAATACGGCTCGATAATTCCACCTGTTGCCGCGCCGATGTAAGGCTGCTCCTGCGCCAGAAGGCTCTCCAGGTTGATCTCTACCACCGGTTGCCCAGGCTCACCCGCAAAAACGCCCCGCACTCGCGCATCCCACATCTGATAGGTCGGGTAATAAATATGCACTGAATCCACCCCCGCATAAACCAGATCAAACGTGCCATCCGCGCGCAGTACGACCTGAAATGTATTACAACGCTCCGGTTCCTGGTATTCAGAGAGCGCGCTCCAGGTAAGCGTCATCGTCTGCAGTTCAGATTTGACCCACACCGGGGCAACCTCGCCGACGGTAAAATCGCCTAGCAGCGGCACAATTGCCGGTTGCCATCCGCGCCACATCTCCACGACGTTGAAGGGAACACCAAAGGTTACCACGCCGTTTTCGGTCACATAGAGCGAGTCCCACTCCCGCCCGAAGAGGGGAAACGAAAACTGGAGCTGCACTTCTGCGCTGCCATCCTCAGGCAACGCGAGAGGCGTCTCCAGCTCCGCATCGAATTGCGCCGGAATGCGGGTGATGGTGTAACTACCTTCAACGTTGGGTGTGAAGCGCAGCGCCTGCGGGTCGGCAAAAGTCACCTGCGCGTTATAGCTCTGGTGCAGAAAATTCCAGAAAATGACACCCACAATACTCAATATCGCCAGCACCGTGACGAGCGTCACCCCCACCACTTTGACGAGGAAAGTAGTCGCTTCGGGGGTAGTGGTGAGATAGACCAGCACAAACGCCAGGAACAGCACCGGTTGCACCAGCAACGTCGCCCAATCAAAAATCCAATCCACCGTGATGATCAATAAGGAAGCCCACAGCGGGATGCTGGCGACCAGCGCATACGCCCACACCGCCCGGCTACTTTGCCCTTGCGGGGATACGAGCGCCCGCAACCAGCCCTGCCGCATCCGGCTTTCGGAGAGTTGCACCGCCCGGCGCACAAGTACAACGAAAATCCACAGATACTGTGTAACGGTCAAGACATTCAGAACCGGCTCCGGTGAAGCCATATAGTAAAGCGTCGGGGAAAAGATCATCACCGCCACGGTGACTACGGTGAGCAGCGTCAGCGCCAGGGTGATGACCAGAGCCAGACGCGCTTCACGGCGTTGTGGCGGGTGAAGCGAGGGGAAGTGATAGGCAAATTGCAGCAGAAAGACGATGCAAACCTGACCGGCGGCGAAACTCAACAGATAGAAGACATAGTTCCAGACATTGAGCGGGGCAAGATACATCACCGCCAGAATCAGAAAGATACTCGTCATGGTCGCCGCATAGCCCACCAACCAGCGAGTAGGGCTGGCTTTGCGTTTGATACCAACCAGGTAGACAGTGATAGCCAGCGACAGAATAAAAAAGACCAGCTCACTGATTGCCCACGGGTTTATGTAGAATCCATTCATGCTCTATCAATCTCCCCAGTGACCGCCGTAGGGAATGTGGATTTGGCAACAACACCAAGTCAACAGGGCCAGGGAGGTAAGAATAGCCAACTCCCCGGTCGGAAGTCGCGTCACCCTCACCAGTCCTCGATGCCCTCTATAATCTGCACCGCGCCTGCCACGTTCAGCAGGCACAGCACTGATTGCGGACGTACCCCCAACAGCTGTTCCGCTGCCTGCACATAGCGTCCTACCTGGGTGATGTAATCCGTTGCCGCTAGTGACTGCTCCAGGTAAACATTGCTGCGAAAGGCATCGGTTTTGAATTCCACCAGCGTCCATCCGGCGGAGGTCTCGAAAAGCGCATCGATGATGCCCTGTTCCAAACCGCTAGCCGTAAGCAAGCTGTAGGGCGCCTCGTGGAGCCTCCGCAACGCTCCTGACATTCTCTCATAAAGTGGGGTAGCCTGAAAACGGATGAGCATCCGCGCAGCGCGACGAATGGCGTTTGCCAGTTCTGCCTCATCCATGATGCCGCAGCTGCGCGCCTCCGCCTCTGCCCAATGGGTGAACGATCCGGCGTGAAGCTCCTCAGGAAAACGCCAACGCTCCAGCGCCCGGTGTACCACCTGTCCCACAACCCAGGCCGGCGCCGGGGGTGGCGCCGACGCAGTTTTGCGGACTGGCACCACGCGCCAGGTGCGCGGCGGCGGGTCTTGGAGCGCGGCTTCCGTTGCGCCATCAGCCCGCTGAGACTCGGTGCGAAGCGGCGCCAGGAGCGGCAATGTGTCCGGCAGAGTTGCCGAAGGCGTCACTAACGGGGTAGCTTTCAGCAGTGGCAAGTCACAGTCCTCGGCATAGCTATAGCAGGCGACCGGCGCGCCCCCCACATCGAGGATGACCGGTTCCGGCTTTGCCGGATCACAAGCAGGCTCTGGCAGCGTCAGGGGTAGACGCGCCAACCAGTTCGTCTTGCCCCGAGCGGCAACGCCGCTGAGCAACAGCAACTCCTGCGCCCGGGTCGCCGCCACATAGAGCAACCGGTCCGATTCCGCTGCCTCCTGATCGGCAGCGCGTGCTTGCGCCAGAGCACAGACCGCCGATTTCGCCGTCTGCCCATCGCGCTCCCCTGAGATTGGCGGAACAATGCCCAGTTGGGGATCGAGCAACAAGCCTCGAGCGCCGGGAGTCTCACGAGTCACATCACCCAAAACGACGACCGGGAATTCCAAGCCCTTGGCGGCGTGAACGGTGAGCAACTGTACCGCACCCCGCGCCACGCTGCGAGCCTCACCCTCCCGAGTTCCCGCATCCCGCAATTGCTGCACATACTCCAGAAAGGTTT
>JAFGFB010000185.1 GCA_016931315.1 Anaerolineae bacterium | reverse complement strand
CTGTGATGCAACGGTTGCCCGTGCTGCGCGATAATCAGGGGAATTGGCTGGTGGACTCTCAACGGCTATGTGCCAGCCCGCCTGTTGCGCTCAATTTTGAAATGCAGCGCATGAAGGCGCAATGGGCGGATAAGGACCATGATCACTGAAGAACGCCGCTTTGGATATCTGCCAGGAGCAATACAGCGCGTCCGTGTGCGATCTGAACTGTGATGCAACGCACCTTCTGTCCTGAAATGGAACTTCACCCCAAAAGGCGATCCTTTTGTCGCACGTTTTACGGCGGCGCCTGGCGCCGCCGTAAAACGTGCAATTTCTCCGCCGCTTTGGCGGCATAGTCACACAAGCCGAGTAGTTGCGACCCGACTGTAGGTTAGGTCCTTCAATTCCTCAACGCAAGCGGGAGGAAGATGTTGTACCCCACCACCTCGAAGGCTTTGGTGAGCGGACCATATTCCTCGCTGCCGGCGCTCACCACTGCCGAGGCGGTGTAGTCTCCCGCCAGGGCGGGCGTCCAGGTAAAGGTGAACGTGTGACTGCCGTTTGCTGCCACAGAAGCCATCTGTGGTTCAAGGAATGCCACCGGCGTGCCATTCCCATCGCTAACCAATAGGGTCGCCGCCGCCACGGCGGAGCTCTCGCCAAGATTGGCGAAGGTCACTTGGAAGGTGCTATCCTGTCCCGGCGCTGCAGTATCAGGAACGGTCAGGTCTCGCAACTCACCGCTGGTCAGCTGTACTTCGCGACCTGCTCCGGTAACGATCGCCCCATTTTGCCAGATGAGCATTCGTAACCAGTAAGTGCTGCCCTCGAGGTTGCCCTGCCACCCCAATGCCACATCCTGGCTGCCGCCTGCCGGTATCGTCAGTGGACCACTGCTCTTGAAGCCAACGACCTTCCGTTGAGCATCTTGCAGAACCAACGTTGCGGTGACGATTTCATTTGCGGCGCCCGAGTTAATCAGGTGCGCGGTCGCGGTAATCGTCTCGCCGGGGAGGTAGCTCTCCTGGTCCAGCGCCATGGCGGTGAGGGCGACAGGTTCAGGGCTGTCATACAAGACACGTACATCCACACTGCGGTAGAGCGTCGCTGCGTCGGTAGTTGCATCATAATCCACCGGGATCACATCGAAGCGTGCAACTTGATAGGTGCCCATGGTGGAGGTTTCCACAGTGATGGTAACGGGATAGACGCCGCCGACGGTAGTGGTGTAGCCACCGGTAGTTCCACCCGGAATCGGGACGCCGGTGACCATCGTAGGAAGGTCCAGACCTGGCAACGCGAGCGCTTGGGTCGGCGTGAATACCACGCCGGTGATGGTGGCGCTGACCGGAAGGATCAGCGCGAGTGAGGCTTGCGGACGCACCAGCTCGCCATCCATCAACCGCTGTTGTAAGCCATCGACCTCGAGCAGGTCGAAGCCCTCTACGGTTTGTGTGATAGCGTAGACGGAGGCGCTGACGTGCGCCGTGATGCTGTAGGTGGCTTGAATTTGCGACTCAATGCCGCGGCATGCATGCCGAGTGACCTGCTGCGGCGTGGACCATAGCGGCGAGGATTGCGGCGCATCGAGTGTCGCTGCTTGCATTTTCTTATCGGGGTAACTCAGCCGCATCCACGGCACACCGAAGTAGGTGAACGTCTGCACCGTCTTCTTGTCGGTGACATTGCCGTTGACCGGATGCATGGCTTTGGCGCGCATCAAGCTCCAACCCAGGGGATCGCTTTGCGTTCCCGCGGCCTTGGCTTCGAGCCAGAAGTTATTCGCCAGAATTTCAGCAGAACTAGCAGCATTAGCGGTGAAAGAGGCATAACCGAGGCCCGCTGAGGCGACGATACCAGAGGCGCCGCGCTTGACGAGCGCGTAAACCATACTCTCATCGTAAGCGCCGGGTAGCTCAATGCCCCAATCGCGAGTGTAGCTGAAGCCCATGCGACAAGCAGCGAAGTAAAAGAAAGGACGATTCGTGGTGATCTTGGCGTTGGGATCGTATGAGGGAAGATAGAAAGAATACAGCCCGCCGGCGCTATCGGGAGCTTCCCAGTAATCCACCTCTCCATGATGGGCAGCCGCCATCACGGAGAAGCCGGCGCTCATGGCACTGACGACTTGAGCCTGGTTCACTGAATTGTTATCGGTGAGCGTCTCGTCCATGGTATATCCCATATCATATTTGAGTACGTCATGCGCGTCATTGGCATCGCCGGGCAGCCACCAATCCAACCCATCGCTGACTAGAATTGCGCGTGATTCGGCAGCGTTCGGACCGCGCACAGCGTTCTCGAAGAAAGTCTGCATATCGGCTGCGGTAGCGCCCACAATGCGCCCTACCGGTGTTTCCAGGTTGCCCTCTTCCCAATCCGCTGTCGGCGTGCCATACTGCCAGTCGCCATAGGGGTTGTCTGTCATGTGGTAGTTATGGCTCACCAACGCATCGCAAACAGGTTCACTGGCCCAGCAGTTGGGAAGATCGTCTTCGGTATGATCCCCATCCACCTGATCCGGATGGTAAGCGTGTTTGCGATAGAAGGGCATGGTGTTGTCATCGCCTAGAACGACGATGTAGTTGGGGTGTCCATTGATAGAATTCCCACGGTCTCTCAACCAGGAAAGGGCGGCATCTGCGACGACGTTGGCATTGGTTTCGCTGGAGTAACTGACGGTGGTGTTATCCCATGTGGCGAGCGATGGCACATGGCGGTCAATGTAGAAGACTGCCGCCGTCCTTCCCAGGCCTGGCACAGTTTCGTAAACTGTGTCCAATAGTCGCGCTACCTGGTTGTTATCGTATTCCGCAAATAAGCCGGTGCGGTTGGCGAGAATCCAGACCTGTGTGGATTGCCGGACTCGCGCTGTGGCGGTATCCCCCAGGTGCGCCAACCAGGCGTCGCCAAAGGCGTCTGCGGTGACCCCGGTATTGCCTTCGGCTGCATCATTTTTGACCGTGGCGCGGAATACGACCTGCACGCTGTAATCCTGCTCACCGCCAAGTTTGACCATGTCCGCATCGTTGAAGCGGTATTGACCTTTGCCAAGGTCCGTTGGTGTGCTCCAGGTGGCAATAGTATCCCAGTCGTTGTGGCGCGTGGCAGCCTGGACGGTCTGGAATTTGGCTGTGGGCAGGGTTAACACGACATCCACGTTGTTGGCGTAGGTACTCACTGGGCAGCGCAACCGGACCACAAACCAGATGGTGTTGCCGCGCATCACGTCAACCACGGTCTCAGAAGGTGCATCCTCGATTTCAAGGATCACGGTGGGTTTGCCACCGGCGAGGGTCGTAGCTTGCGCTGTGGTTTCGCCCTGCCACCATTCCGGTAGGGTGGGGTGGAGTGGTTCCCATATCATGCTGCCAATGTTGAAGCGCCATTGGAGCTGCCCGGAAAATGTGCTCATGCCTCGACCACCCAAGACAAAGACCATCGAATCCACAGGTTGATACGCTGCGGTATGCCAGGCGCGGCTCTCTGGCAGTGTGCCGTATGGGTTAACCTCATCCCAGCTCTCGACACCAGCATCGAGTTCGAGTGTCCACAGGTCATTGAGGAAGCCGTTGGCGTTACGACCTCCAAAGACAAACATTCTGTCATTATGGATTGCATAGACGGCAGTATGTCCGGCGCGCCCTGCAGGTGGGGTTCCCAGACCGGTCAACTGCGCCCACTGTGAGGTACTGGCGCTCCAGGCCCAGGTATCACTGCGGAATCCGCCCGCGGCGATGCCGCCAAAGATGACCAGGCGGTTATTGTCGTCATCATAGATGGCTGAATGTTGCACGCGCGCCGCGGGCACTGTGCCTGCCACGGCGATGGGCGTCCAGGCTTCAGCCCCGGATGTCAGATCCAAAGACCACAGATCGTTGAAAACGCCCCCATTGCCCCCACCGCCAAAAACCAGCATGCGGCCTTCGTCTGGATCATATACGGCTGTGTGCCAGCGCCGGGCGCTAGGACCTTCGCCGCTGGGAAAGAGCTGCGTCCAGGCTTCTGCGCCAGGCGTCGTCAGGTCTAGGGCCCAGATGTCGTCGAAGTTGTAGTGAAAGCTGTGCCCGGCGAAGACGATCATTCGATGATTTGCATGGTCATAGATCGCAGTGTGCTGCGCCCGGGGCGCAGGCCAGGGACCGGTGGGGTTGAGTTTGGTCCAACTATAGCTTGCCGCGGTCGAGACATCCAGCGCCCACACATCGTTGAAGAACTCGCGTCCGTTGTAACCGCCGAAGACGATGACGCGCTTGTTTGCACCATCCAGGATGCCTGTGTGCCCCAACCGGACAAAGGGCAGATCCCAAGCCATCGTCGCGTCCCCGGCGGCGGTTGCCGTTTCCGCTATGACGACATCGGTCATGGCTTCGATTTCGGCTTCTGTGAGCGGTATTTCGGTTTCTTGCTCCACTGTGACCGGTGTTGGTGCCGTGACGGGTTTTGATTTCGGTGAATTGGCCGCCCCCACATTGGCAGTGGGGAGCAGGGTGCAGCAAAGCAGTATGAGGCTCAGCGCCATCCCAACTCCCTTTTTCAACCTGATCATTCTGTTCTGGTAATTCATCGCACTTCCTCCTGAAGGTTGGCTCAGACGACACAAAAGGCAGAGACGAACTCATGTTGCCCTTTGTCACCTTGCGTTGCACGGCGGTGGGTAGGCGCTTGATAGAGAGGGAACCTGCGCGGTTGCGCCGTTCAACAAGGCTGCAACATGGCTTAGCTATAGCATACTCGCAGGAGTGGAACGTTGCTTGAACAAATGCCAGCATTTAGCCAACATTTAGCCAACAAATATCGCGGAGGAAACCGAGAGGCGATTCAGATGTGCCGGGGGCGAGATCGGGACCTTCAATGGCTTGCTAAGAGCCGATACCCCTGTCCGCGGACGGTGAGCAGCAAAGCGGGGCGGCGCGGATCGGGTTCCAGCGCCTCACGCAGCCGTTTGATGAGGCTTTCGATTTGGTAATCGAAAACTTCAGCCTGGTACTCGGGCCATACGGCGGCGGCAATCTGCTGTTTGCTGATTATCCGCCCCCGGCTCTCGTATAGCAACTTGAAAAGCACTTGTTCCTTAGGCGTGAGCGTTATTGGGCGCTGGTTGACCCAGATTTCGCGCTGATCCAGGCTGACCACCAGCAAGGGACCATGGCTCTCGCGTAACGTGGCTTCTGGATCGTGAAAGGTGAAAGTAGCGCTGCCGACGGTAATGACATCGCCGGGGTGCAGGTTTTGTGGGACGGCGAGACTCAAGCCGTTGAGGGAAGTGCCATTGGTACTATCCAGGTCGGTGATGCTGCACCCATTTGCATCGCACTGGATTTCGGCATGGCGTCGCGAAGCGCGACGATCCACAATGATGATCTGCGCCTCTGCTGAGCGTCCCAGTGTCGTGTTGGGATTGGTTAGGGGAAAGCGACGCCCACTGCTATCGAGAAGATATGGGTCAGTCTCGGTCATGGCGGTGTATGAATTGCTATGCGCAACGTGGGTTGCGCCTGGACATCGGTTTGTTCACTTAATGAGACCCACCAGTGTGCCATGTTGTGGCTATCTCCGGACATCATGATCACGAAACCTTCATTCACCCAGGCTCCACTTTGCCAGTCACGCACGGCCTGGGTCACCTCGAAGTGCAATGACCCTGGAGGCTCCAGAGGCTGAATGGCAAGCGGGGTAGCATCATAATCAACCCCAGCAGCCAATCCGGGTTGCGTCCACGGAATGTTGTAATTCGCTGTAGCAGGCTCCCATGGCGTTAATACACGGTAGAGTACCGCTGCGCCGGGAAAACGCTCCTCACCCCAAAGCGTGGCTTGTAGCGCAAGTGTAGCGGTGAGCACTTCTGCGTCTGGAGGCAGCCCTTTGAGATCAAAGCGCAGTAGAACCCTATCGGGCGTCAGCGGGCCTTGCAAATGAACCAGATCAGCCTCGCCCCAATTGGACTCTGGTACATCTGGATCAAGCCAGGTGTCGGCAGTCTGTGCGGGTCCGCCAAATTCCAGCATCTCTGGCCCTGCGGGTGGCAGTCGTGTGGGCCTCTGTCGCCAGGACTGGCGCAAAGCCAGTAGTCCTGCCCCCAACATAAGCATCGCGGCAAAGGGGAGCAACCACCAGCGTGAGCGCCGAGCCGGCGCAGCTGTAAGTCCCTCTCCGTTTTCCATAGCCTCCGGTGCCGCTGTACTCAACGGTGTTGCGTACAGCGGCGTGCCATTAAGTGCCTGGCGCAATGCCTGTGCCAGGCTCAGCGCGGTGGGAAAACGATCCTTGGGGTCTTTCGCCAGAGCTTTGAGGATCACCCGCTCGACAGCTTCCGGCAGCTCCGGGCGCAGCAAACGGGCGGAGGGCAGGGGCGAACTGATATGTTTGAGGATGACGGCGTAGGGGGTATCCGCATCGAAGGGAACCTGTCCGGTACACAACTGGTAGAGCAGCACTCCCAAGGAGTAGATATCCGCGCGCGCATCCCCTGGTTCGCCGCGCCCCTGTTCAGGCGACATATACGCCGGAGTACCGAGGGTGGTGCTGCCTTCGGTGATGGCAGTGGCTTCGATCATACGCGCAATTCCAAAATCGGTCAGAACCACCCTGCCACCGGTAGTGATGAGGACATTGGAGGGTTTGATGTCGCGATGGATAACGCCCTTCTGGTGCGCATATTCGAGCGCTTCTGCAAGGGCGCAGACAATGGCAGCGGCATCGGGGAGGGCCATTTGCTCCTGTTGATTTGCCAGCTCGCGCAGGCGCGCTTTGAGGCTGACGCCTTCGAGGTATTCCATCACCAGGAAGGTGATGTCTTCAGCCGTGTCGAAATCGTAGACACGAATGATGTTGGGGTGTTCAAGTGCGGCAATGGCGCGACCCTCGCGCTGAAAACGTATGGCGAAATCCTCATCTGTGGTGAGGTGAGGATGCAGGATCTTGAGGGCGACATAGCGATCCAGGCCTGGTTGATAGGCTTTGTAGACCTGCGCCATACCTCCCTGCCCGAGGCGTTCGCCGATGCGGTATCTCCCGATTGTCCTCCCGCCAAGATCGAACATGGCTGTGTGACTCCAATACTGGTGGCTTGCTGGATGTGGTTGCGGAAAACAACCAGAAATGAGTATACTCTGCCAGGCAAAATGGGCAAGGGGGCACATTGGGGAATTGCCCTACGCGCACGGCAGCTTTCTGCACAAACCTGCCTGGCGAAGGTTTGGCTTTGCGCCCCTTTTGTGTTACCTTTCATCATCAGGGTTGCTCATGCCTCCATTTACCCTATACTTATTCATGCAACCAAAAACGCACTTCGATGCATAAGCCGTTACAGTCCTTAAGAGGCTCAGCTGGCTTGCCATCTGTAGACTTACCTGACCCTGGGAGCACACTGATCATATCCAGTTAAGGAGCGTCATATGTTGAAATTGAAGCACGGTAGTGATCTTCTGATGGAGATCGGCGGGATTAAGACGGTGGAGGCAGCAAAGGCGT
>JAFGFB010000011.1 GCA_016931315.1 Anaerolineae bacterium | reverse complement strand
TTCTCATAGGGTTCCTTTCTCTAGTCAGGAGTTGGTCCCTATGATAACCCCATTTCTCTTACAGGGTTAGTTTTGCGGTACTGCCATAAAAAAGATCCTCTTGGTTTGTTTGCACAGCCTCCTCCAATTTTTCCCCAAAATATGTCCTATACCCACGGGTGCGTTTCAGTCTTGGGGCAAAAGCAAGATGACTCGCATGCAAATACCTTCTCTTTGATCAATTTTTTCCTGCTCCCCGTAGGGACGCCTGAGATTTTCACTCCCATTTTGAAACGCACCCATACCCACATGCTACGTTGGAACCACATCAAACGTGGTATAATTCAAAGGTGCAGCTGCGCCTGGACTGTAATACACCCAAGCGCAGGAAGGTTTTTGAAGGAGTGGTCGGATGGGTTTAAGTGGATTGTTGGACAAGATTGCCATCTGGGTTCAGGGAATCATCGAGGCATTGGGGTATGTAGGCCTGGGCCTCGTCATGTTCATTGAAAACATCTTTCCCCCCATACCCTCTGAAGCCGTCTTGCCCATGGCGGGCTGGCTTGCATTTGAAAAGCGCGGTGGATTCACGCTGTGGGGTATCACGCTGGTTGGAGTGCTTGGCTCCGTAGCGGGCGCGATGGTCTTCTACGCAGCGGGACACTGGTTTGGTGAGGAACGTGTGCGGTATTTGTTGCGCCGCTTTGGCAAGTGGCTGCTGCTCTCAGAGGCCGATTTCGACACCGCGCTCGCCTGGTTCAATCGTTATGGCGAGCTGGTCATTTTCTTTGGACGCATGGTCCCTATCGTGCGCAGCCTGATTTCCGTGCCAGCGGGTCTCGCCAGCATGAATATGGGACGGTTTACTATTTATACCGCCATTGGGACCGCATTGTGGAGTTTTCTGTTAGCTTTAGCCGGTTTCATTCTGGGCCAGAACTGGCAACTGGTGATTGAATGGATTGGCCGCTACGAAAAGGTTGTGCTGGTCGTAGGAGCTTTGGCGGTAGTGGCCTTTGTAGTCAAGCGCCTGCGCGAGCGACGCCGCCAACCCCAAGAAGCCGCCTAAGACTCAGATTTGCGGGTTTGCGCTCATTGATAACAGATTCAAGGTGATAAGGAGGAACAGCCTATGGCGCCCATCATCCGTGTGGAACAAATCGCAGATTATGTCGGTCAAGAAGTCACGCTTCGCGGGTGGGTGTATAATCGCACGCACAAGGGCAAACTTGTGTTCCTCCTGATCCGTGATGGCTACGGCTTCGTCCAGTGTGTGGCCTTCAGCAAGGATGTGCCCGCCGAAGTCTTCGAAATGGCTGTGCATATTCCCCAGGAATCCTCGGTACTGGTCACCGGCATTGTGCGCGCCGATCCCCGCGCGCCCGGCGTTCCCGGAGGGTATGAGATTGGCATTACCGGGATGGAGACAGTGCAAGCCGTGGCGGAAGACTACCCTATCGCGCTCAAAGAACACGGCGTGGATTTTCTGCTCGATAATCGCCATCTATGGATTCGCACGCAGAGTCAATGGGCCATCCTGCGCATCCGCGCCACGGTGATTCGCGCCATCCGCGACTGGCTGGATGACCACGGGTTCATCAATATGGATACTCCCATCCTCACGCCTGCCGCATGTGAAGGCACCACAACGCTCTTCGGCACGCCCTACTTTGATGAGGGCATCGCCTATCTGGCACAAAGCGGGCAGCTCTACAACGAAGCCAACATCTTCGCCTTCAACCGTGTCTATTGCTTCGGACCTACCTTCCGCGCGGAGAAATCCAAGACCCGCCGCCACCTCACAGAGTTCTGGATGGTGGAACCGGAAATAGCCTTCTGCGATTTAGATGAGTTGATGGAAATCGAGGAGCAATTCATCTCCTACATCGTCCAGCGGGTGCTCAAGGAACGCGGACCGGAGTTGCGGGTATTGGGGCGGGATACCAGTGTGCTGGAACGCATCACCCCCCCCTTCCCACGCATCTCCTACGACGAAGCCGCCGAACGAATCGCGCAGCTTGCCGATGCAACCGACGACCCCGAGCAGAAAGCGCTGCTTGCCTTCGAATGGGGTATGGACTTTGGTGCACCGCACGAGACCGCACTGACACAACAATTCGACAAGCCGGTGTTTGTCTACGGCTACCCCACCAAGGTGAAAGCTTTCTATATGGAGCCGTGGCCCGAACGTCCGGAGGTCTGCAAAAGCGTGGACTTGCTGGCGCCAGAGGGCTATGGTGAAATCATTGGCGGCAGCGAGCGCATCTCAAGCCCTGAAGTGCTCCTGGAACACATACACCGCGATAAGTTGCCAGAGGAAGCTTTCCAGTGGTACATCGAACTGCGCAAATTCGGGAGCGCACCGCACAGTGGCTTTGGCTTAGGCATCGAGCGAACCGTTGCCTGGATCTGCGGCATCGAGCACATTCGTGAGGCCATCGCTTTCCCGCGCACTATCAAGCGCATCTATCCGTAAAAACCTGTCTACCCCCAGTAAAGCACACGGGCTGCCCTTATCGGGCAGCCCGTGTTTTAGCAAGTTGGAACGGGATACGCGCAAAACGCCGCTTTGGTCGAACTGGACTTCCGTTGGCTTTAAGGCAGGAAACTGCCGTCTACCGAATCTGCATAGGCGACATCTGCTGTGAGCAGCGTCTTCTCCTGTAGCCAGTGGACGACATCCTCAAACTGCTCACGCGAAGGAATCGCTGAACTCGGATAATCCGGTAATGTATACGTCCCCAAGACAGGCTGCGGCACCAGCGCTTGCGAAATCAGGTATTCATCCCAGCGCGTCTTATCCGCGTTAATCAAAGTCGAGGCGCGCTCGATGGCAACCAGAAAAGCACGTATGGCTTGTGGTTGAGCGGTCACAAACTCACGGCTGAAAGCAAAGACGCTACAGCTGAACTGGGGATGGTGTGTATCATCCACAATTACCCGCGCGCCCTGTTGTACGGCGAGCGATGCCAAAGGCTCCGGGAGTGTCACCGCCTGGAGCTGTCCCGCTTCCAGCAAAGCCAAGCGATCGGGAATCCTGGGAACCGCCAGACCCACAATCTGAGCAGGCAGCAGTCCTTCCTGCTGCAACACGCGGTTGGTCACATATTCGATCACCGTCCCCTGCGAGAGGCCTATGGGTACTTCCCGAAGATCGGAGGGCGTAACAAGGGCGCTGTCACCTGCCGCCAGAATGCGAAACTGCGGTGTCGTAGCGGTCGCCTGCATGGCATAGCGCAGCACCAATAGCCGGGGGACTTCCCGGTTATAGAGCGCTACCGCTACCAAATCGCTGATCACCCCGTCGAGTTGCCCCGCTTGAAGCAATTGATCGCGTTCTGCGGCAGAAGCAACGGGTATCAAGGTGACCTGTACGCCCGCCTCGGCAAAGAAGCCCTCACTCTCTGCGACGTAAAGCGGCAACGCATCCAGGATGGGAAGTACACCGACGCGCAGCGTCACAGACTCAGATGAGGACTCGGTGCACCCGGATAGCATCAGCGCCAGCATTCCACTCAGGAGAGTCAAGATAAGGAGTGGCACGGATAACCGTAAAGCGCTTTGCAATTTGCCATAGTCCATTTTCGCCTCCAGCCTCATTCTGTTGCACTTACCTGTTCAACAGCGCGCCAAGCACGCCCAGGAAGAACAAGATGCTGATATAACCGTTCATGGTAAAAAACGCCAGATTGACCCGTGAAAGATCATCGGGTGATACCAAACGGTGCTCGTACACCAATAGAACAATGATGCCGCTCCATGCAAGCCAATAGGGCCACGAAAGGCCCATCCCCCACCCCAGCAACGCCAATAATGCGACCACGCCCACATGGGAGAACCGTGCCCAACGCAATGCGGTAGCAATCCCAAAGCGAGCAGGGATAGACTTCAAATGTGCAGCGCGGTCGAAATCCACATCCTGGCAGGCATAGATGAGGTCAAAGCCGCCGATCCACAACGTCACTGCTGCCAATAAGGCCCACGCGGGCCAATCAGCCAGCGTAAAGAGCGAGGCGCGCACAGCAACCCAGGCACCCATGGGCGCCAACCCATCCGTAAAACCGAGGATGAAGTGTGACATCCATGTAAAACGTTTGGTATAGGAATATCCCAACAGAAACAACAAAGCCCCGGGCAATAACAGCAAGGGCAGCGGCCCCAGACGCCATGCCACTACGACCAAGAACAGACCGGAGATAGCCGTGCCGGATGCCGCGGTCAAGAGTGTCACCTTCCCGGTCACCAAGGGACGACTGGCGGTACGCGGGTTGCGCGCATCCAGAGCACGATCTACCAGACGATTGAAACCCATCGCCAACGTGCGCGCCGCGCCCATAGCCACAGTAATCCAAAGAAGCTCGGTCCAAGTGGGCCAACCAGAGGGATGCGCAAACCGAGGCAAGGCATCCGCAGCCAGCAACATGCCCACATAGGCAAAGGGCAGCGCGAAAATCGTGTGCTCGAATTTGATGAGCTCCAGGAAATCTTTAACCCGTTGCAATTCGCTTCCCTACGCTCCTGTGATTTGGTTCAAGCGGTGGCGAAGCCCTACAGATCGTCTATGCCGGCATGCATCTGCCTGGCTATCGCACAAGGGTATTATACCAGTGTAATGGCTCAGGTTTGCAGCAGCGCGAGTGTTCAAGCGGGGTGTGCAAACACCTTTCCTTTGATTTATTTTTGGCGGTGGGGCAAAGCCCCACCGCCAAAAATCCAATTTTCTCCGAGATTTTCACCCCCGTTTTGAAACGTACCCGCAACCGTGGGTATACGACAGAATGTTGGGAAAAATAAGATCGCCATCTTGTAAACGATCTTCATCAGCGATCAACTCTCTGCGCCTTCTTTCTGCAGGAGTGATTTTCGTGGTGAGGGCGCAGCCCCGTTCACGAAAATCACAAAAAGAACCATTCTCTGCGCCTCTTCAGCGTGCTCAAGTGTCTAGACGTATGGTCTCACCCAGCCGACCGCGGTTGAGTACAACCGCTTGAACTTCCCA
>JAFGFB010000184.1 GCA_016931315.1 Anaerolineae bacterium | reverse complement strand
CCGGGCCTGCCTGCACGATATCCGCCGCCACTTGTAGCGCCCCCACCGGCTCCAGGTTCTTGTCGAGCGGCTGGACGATCAGGAGCTTCAAGCCCTCGATGCCTGGGACTTTGAGGGTGCAGACTGCCGCGCCGCGAACCCGTGCCAGGTGCATTATTTCCGCTCCATGCTAGCGAGGACTTGTTGGATGACCGCATCGAGCAGCGCCGGGTCCACCGGGTGTTCCAGGCGGGCGGTCACCGCCTGGCGAACGCGGCGCAGCAGGTCGGCGCTGGCGGGGTCTGGGGGTGAGGGGCGCGCCGGCTGAGCGGGTGGCGCCGCGGTCGCGCCGCTGCCACGGAGCAGCTTGATGCCGAGGTCACGGGCTTTTTGACGCGCCAGGTCGGTGAGGACGATGTCGTCGTTGATTGCGAGCGATTGAATGCCGCGCGCCGCCAGCGCTTTGATGTCGTTCTCCGTATAGAAGGTTTTGGGCATGGTACGCCTCTCTGAATAAGCGGGTCTACGGTGATTTCTGGAAGACGACTTGCCCGTCCACTTCGAGGGAGTCAATGATGGCCATGATGACGGCATCCACGGGCGCGTCCTGGGTGAGGTCGGTCTGCCGGGCGGAGGAACCGGCGGCGGTGAGGACGAGGTCCCCAGCGCCGGCGTCCACGGTATCAATTGCAACGTAGGGGTTGCCGAAGGGCGCGCCATGCTCATCCGTCTGGCGCAGGATGAGGAGTTTGCGACCGGTGAGTTTGGGGTCTTTGATGGTGGCAACGGTCGTGCCGATGACTCTGGCAATGAGCATGGTTGTTCTCCTTCTCACCCCGTTCCGGGACGGTTTTTCGAATGTGCTTATGAGGGTATTATGTGGCGTTACGGGGGAATTGTCAAGGCAAATTCGTTTTTGGGTGCGTTTCAGAATGGGGGCGACGATGAATAAGATTGATTTTTGGCGGAGGGGCAAAGCCCCTCCGCCAAAAATCAATCAAAGGAAAGACAAAGGCAAGGTTATTCTTGTTGTTTCGGGTCACCGGGAATGTAGGGAATCAGCCCTTGGGCATAGGCGAGCTCCTGAATCTTTCGTGGCATATAGCGCGCGTCCACGATGAGTCCATCCACTTGCAACATCCACACCCGCGGGTTGTGGCTGATTTGGCTGGGCAGGCACCAATCGGGATCGAGTTGTGACATGCCAAATAAATCGCGAATTTGCCTGGCTTTGTTCGCGCCGCTGCTTTTGCTGAGCCCAAAGGCTGCACAGAGTTCATCCGCGTTACTATGCGGGGTCTGGCTTTTATCGAACAGGAAATTGACGGTGCCCAAGGCGTAGACGATGCCGCAAGCCCAAATGTTGTGCGCGCCACGCAGCAGGGGTGAGGGGCGTTTGCGAGCGAGCGCCGCTGCCAGCTCGCGGCACAGCACGGCGTATTCGGCGTTCAGGTGTTGCTCGCAGAAGTTGTTGGTGAGGGCGATGATGCTCTTGTAGATGGGCTGCATTGCTGCAGGTACTTTTTCGGATCGTTGTTTGATCATTGGGCGCTCCTAGAGTGTTTGGCGATCGAAGGTTGCTTGTGAGTTGCTTGAGGTGATTGTATAGCTATTCACGAAATTGTGCCAGTCATCAGATAGTGTGCTCAGGCACTGTGGCGCGCCGAAGAGGCGCAGAGGCGGGGTTTTTGCGGAAAACGACGCACCTCTGACGGTTGGTTGCTGCGGCGCGAAGCGGCGTGGTTTAGCTCGCGGGCACTCCCATCTGCTGGAAGAGAACGGGCATCTCGAAGTAGACGCGGGCGTGTGTGATTTGGTCGTTGGCGATGTCATAGACTACGCAGATGGGCACGCGCACGTCCTTGCCCGTTGCGGGAATGCCGGCGAAGTCGCCGGTGTGCTTGCCAACGAAATCGCCTTCGAACATCGCGTGGTCCTCACCGAAGAGCATGACGCGCGTCATGGCGGTGGCTTCGAAGGCCACGTGATACAGGTAGTGCAACATGCCTTGCACGGCAGCAGGTCCCTGGTAGGCTTCGCCCGTTGCCATGGTGGTGAAGACGACATCCGGCGCCAAGCTGCTGGTGTCGCCGTGTTCTGAGTTGAGGTAGCGCAACAGCGTTTCACGGGTGCTGTTAATGGACATTTCAAGCCTCCTTAAGCTGCTAAGTGAAGCGCGTGGGAGTGTTCGGATTGGGTCGTGGGTGCGATTGGGGGAAAACCTACATTCATTATAGGTCAGATTGTTGGAAATGTCAATAAATCTTTGCGAGGGGCATTTCAGGCTGGGGGAATTCTTTTAACCACGGAACACACGGAACACACGGAAAATCGTAGAGGCTGACACGCTTCCTCGTGAGAGGGGGGCGTTTCAGGCTGGGGAATGCATTATCACCACGGAAAGGAGCGTTTGCATTTTCCGCGCCGCCCGGGGCTGAAGCCGCCGGGCTAAACATACGAAGCCCCCTCAAGGGGGCTGGGAGCGGCATATGTGTGGCGGAGGTGGTGCAGGAAGCAGAGGAACGCCGCGGCGGCGGAGGAGCCACAAAGTGGAGAGGTGGGTCGCACCCAGGGGGACGGTTGCCGGCAAGCGGGTGCGTGCATGGGAAATGGGCGGCCAATCGGGATAGAGAGTATTGGCGACGGGATTTTGCCCGTCGCCAATACTCTCTCAAACGGTCACGAACGCCGTGCTAGGGTGCGGCTTGTCCATTCACCGATGGCTGGTGCGGTTCTGGCTCTGGTAATGCAAACGGCGGTTCCTCGGGAAGGGGCTCTGTCTTGGGCGATACGGGCTGGGAGGCGATTTCTGTCATGCGATAGCTTTCCATGCCGACTTGTTTGGCCACAATGCGATAGTCAAAGGCGATGTTGCAGGCTTTGTCGTCGATCGCGCCGACGGTGAACGAGGTTGCTGTCTTTTCCGCCACGTAGAGCGCACAATCACCCAGGGGGGTGAGGAAGACGTGATAATCGGCGTTCAGGTTGACCGTCTTGGCGAAGTCGGCGGCAATTCTGACCGTCGCCAGCCCTTCCGCCAACTGCGCGGTGCCAAAGTCCTCGACCCAAAGCTCGGTGCTCTGCGCGCTGTACAGAACTTGGCGGGAGCCATCCTGGGTTTTGGCAAAGATGCTGTAGGACCCATCAATATACAGGTTCCCCGCTCCGGTGAGGTACATGCGCCGTGTGCCGCCGGGGTAGTCCCCTTGGTAGCCCTCCATGATGTTGCCGCTATAACTCCAGGCGCCGACGCCCACACCTTGATAGTACGCCCAGCCAGCCAGGCCGACCGCCTGCGTGTTGTTGCCGTAGGCAAGCCCGATTACGCCATCGGATTGCGAGGTAGTGGCACTCGTACCGGCTACGAAACGCCCGCCAGCCGCGCTGGTGTTGAGAGAGTTGCTATCCCCATACACGCCATAGGAGCTGCTTCCGGTCGAGGTGGAATTACCCCGCACACCATACGTTGGGGCAGTGCCCAGCACTCCATAGCCGCTGGGAGAGTTCGTCATGCCATACACACCGTAAGTAACGCCGCTGCTGGCGTTGGCTTCACCGTATACCCCTCGCCCGCTGGTGGAATTGGCATAAAAGTATCCGCCGTAGGTGGTGCCGCTGACCGCGATGGCCCTGCCGTTCACTCCCTTCCCGGCGGTGGAATAGGCTTCAAAGGATCCGCCATGGGTTGTGCCACTTGCGGCGCTAGCCCTACCGTATACCCCTACCCCGCTGCTGCCTTGAGCAAGCCCTACAACGCCATAGCCATCGCCGGAGTCGGTCGAGGCAGCGCCGATGACGCCGTTAGCGCCGGCAAACTCGCCCGCGGCATTGTAGAATGGTGGGTGAAGGTCGCCCGCTTTCCCCTCTCCGGTGAGGCTTTGAATTCCCGGAGCAACCGCGGTGTTGGACAATTTTAATACGGGGCCGCTGAGTGTATCCGAAATCAGAGCGCCCGGTCGCAGCGAAAGCGCATACGGCGTGGCTGTGATTTGATGGCAACCGAGAGACACACCCCCGACCAGTACTTGCAGCCACAGGGCCTGGCCATTGAAGCTGCTCTGCGGTACATCCAGGATGACAGTGAACAACCCATTCACCACCGACACTCCGTTCTTTGTGATGTTGCTGCCCACCTGCGAGGTGCAGGTATTGTTCGTGTGCAGGCGGAAGACCATGTTGCGACTGCCGGTGACCGGCGTGCCACTCTCCTTGAGCACGCCCTGGTAACTGATGCGGCTCGCGACCGCAGCCTCAATGCCGGTCACGGCCGGCGGAGTGTTCCGTTGGTCGGGTCTTGGTTCCTGCCCGGTCACACTCTTGACGCTGGAAGCCAGAACCAACAACACCAGCGCCAGAGCCAAGGCTCTACTGAACATGCTGCGTTTCATTTCTGGATCTCCTCTCGTGGTTTATCCGAGACTGAGGGGGCGGTGGGTTCATGCCCCCTTGAGGACCAAGGGCAAAAAGACTCGATACTGTGCCGCCGCGCCACACCAGAAACCGGCGCACAATTGAGCGCCGCCGGAGCCGGATGCCCACTGGCCCACCGTGCAGCCCAAGGATGTGGTAGCGCCGCCTTGCCCGCCGCTGGCGATGACCCACCAATCCAGGCTTGCGGCGTTCGCGGCAGCCAGGGTGGCGCCGGCAAAAGCCAGAACCGCCAGAATGACAGACAACGCCAACCATCGTTTGAGTTTGAATTGTCTCCGCATCGTTTCCTCCATCCATCGTAGCGCGAAATCTTTCCTGAGCCATGTCGTGAACTGCCGGACGCCTGAAAGCGTCACGTTAGCCTGTTTCCAGTTCGTCAATGCAACAGGTTGGTGCGTTGCCCGTGGTGTGGATATTCTGTTGGTTTGTAAGCAGGAGCGGTTTGGAACACCGGGGTGATTTTCGATACAATTTCAGTATAGCACAGAAATGTGTTGAATTCAATGAAAAGTTGATTTTGGGGTATAGGACAAAGGCTGCCGCTTATTGGGAAGTTCAAGCGGTTGTACTCAACCGCGGTCGGCTGGGTGAGGCCATACGTT
>JAFGFB010000183.1 GCA_016931315.1 Anaerolineae bacterium | reverse complement strand
TAACCCCGGAAATCCTGGCTGTTGCCGCCTAACTCAAATGAAACACACCCAATTAATTTTTGGCGGCGAGGCAAAGCCCCGCCGCCAAAAATCAATCAAAAGAAAAGCATTTGCGTGATAATCAGCTTCTTTTCACCCCAAAGGTGAAATCCCCCATCAAGGGGGGGCGTTCCAAATCTGGGGCGACAATCTCAAGCGCCCCTACGAGACGCATAAAAAGGTGATTTTTCGCAGCGGGACTTCGCCCCGCTGCGAAAAATCACTCAAAGAAAGGCATTTGCATGATAATCGGCTTGCTTTTTCCCCCAAGTTGAAACGCACCCATAAAGGGTAACTGCGCAGTATTTTCCTATGCGCCATGAGGCAGAGCGGCTAAAGCCGCGATTTTTCAACAACCACGCGGCGACCGTTCAGGTCGCCGCGTGGTGATAGGCTCGAATTCTACTTCGACTCAGCCGGGGTCACGGGAGCAGCGGGTTGCCGTGAGCGCTTGCGCCGTCCGAACAAGCGGGAGAGCAGCTTGATGATCAGGTAAATCACGCCGCCAATCACCGCCAATACGGGCACTACAAACAACAGAATCCAGATAAAGGCATCGCCGAGGAATTGCAAGGCGCTGAGCATCGCCTCCACAGCGCGCTTGGCGGTGCCCTGCGGACGCCATCCGGCGACTTCGACGGGTCGCGAGAGAGCATCGGGGGTCAGGGTCACGTTAATCGTCGCCATACCCGCCGCGCGCTCCAGGTACTGCATGCGCCCCTTCACCTGCTCAATCTCCTGCTGGGTGGCGCTGAGCTCGCGGTAGACCGCCAGGACGGCTTCGGTATCCTCAGCCTCCTCCATCAGCTCTTCCAAACGCGCCGCCTTGGCTTCCAGGGCACGCAAACGCGATTCCAGGTCCACGTATTCCTGCGTGACATTCTCGCTGGAGACACTATCGTGGTTGACTTCCAGCGCCAGGTCGCGCAGGCGCGACATGAGCGCATTGAATTGCGTCGCCGGCACGCGCAGGGTCATGTTCACCCGCACCGAGCCTTCCTCATAGCGGTAGCTCTCCGAAGCCGCCACATAGCCCTTGAACTCTTCGACCAGCTTCTGCACGTCTTCCTGGGCCTTTGTCGAATCCAGGACCACCAGGTCCAGGGAGCCATTGTAGATGATCATCGGTGTGATATCACCGGTAGCGGCGTTCCCATCATAGTCAACAACCGGAGACTCCTGTGCCACCATGGATGGCGCACGCTCCCCACCCTCTTCCCAGGCGGCATCCGTCATCTGGTCCGCTGACTTCGCGCCGCAGGATGCCAGGACTAACGTTACCAACATCAAAACCAATAACCAACGCTTTTTCATTGCCCACCTCCCTGAAGTTGATGCAATTTCAATCTCACTCTACAAACGCTGAGCGGGAGGAGAAAGTTCCCCCATGCCTAACGTCCAATCTCCAGACGGTCAATGAGCCGCTGCGGCAAGCCACGGGCGCGCATCCGCTCCTGCGTGATTTCGATAGCATAAGCGACACGGTGGAAGCTGAAGGTTCGGGCTTCAGTATCAAGAATCCCATAAGCTGCGCGCGGGTCGCCATCGCGCGGTTGCCCCACGCTGCCGGGGTTGATAATCAGGCGTCGCCCGTCCAGTTGCAAAGGCTCATTCCAATCAGGCTGAAGCACGCGCACGTCTTTCGCTGGCTCAACCAGCTCAAAAATCAGCGGAATATGGGTGTGCCCCACGAATGCCGTTTGAAAATCATGGAAGGCGAAGTTCTTTCGCGCAGATTCCGTATCGAGCAGATACTCCCAGATAGGCTCGCGCAAGCTGGCGTGTACCAACACGTAACCCTCAACTTCGATGCCGGCAGGCAGGCCCGCGAGAAAACGCCGGTTCTCAGTTTCCAACTCCCCCCGCGCCCACAACATGGCGTGGCGCGCGTCGGGATTGAAGATATGGGGGTCCACACGCCCCAACACACCCCAATCGTGATTCCCCAACACGCTCACCAGGGGAAATTCCCGCAAGCGCTCGATGACCTCGTTGGGATCAGGTCCGTAGCCCACCAAATCGCCCAGGCACCAGATACCCTCAAATGGCTGGGCGTCAGCCAACACGCTCTGTAAAGCCGCGAGGTTCCCATGAATATCGGTCAACACTAAATAACGCACGCTCACAACCTCCCACAGAGGAATCCATCCATCGACCTAAGAATCTGTCCGAAAATCCATCGTGATACGGGATTTGCGCCTAAAGGCGCAGTTTTGAGAGTGTTTTTTGGTTGGCGGGCTGCGCCCGCCAACCAAAAAACACATTCCAGAAAGCGAATTTGACACCAAGGCCCAGTGAGGCGTCGCATCGTGTTACGATTTTCGGATAGGTTCTAAAGGTTCGCAAATTGGGGATGTTATTTGTTGGTGGGCTGCGCCCGCCAACAAATAACATCTTCCAGAAAACGGCTTTGGCCAGCACCACGTCGCGGCGCCACCCTCATCTCATACAGGTTGTTATCGCCGCAGACTCACATCCCCCACCGGGAAGTGCGCCACGCCCTCCCCGGTCTGCAAGACCAGCGCGCCATCGTCCAGCACGTCGGTAGCCACGCCGCACACATCCCCGGTAGGCGCCTTGACCACTACCTCGCGTCCCATCCACGCGAGCGCAGCCCGCCATTCGGGCAAAGGGTTCCAGCCAGCACGAAGGCGCTCGTAGCCGCCCTCCAGGCGCTGCAGGAAGGCTTCCAGCAGCGCCGCACGGTCCACAGGGCATCCCAGCTCGACCAGCAAGCTGGTGGCTACAGGCGATACCTGCGCCAGCTGCTCAGCGGGGATGGCGACGTTCAGCCCCACACCCACCATGAGAAAAGGCGCTGCTCCGGCAACCACGCCAATCTCCGCCAGAATGCCGGCGAGCTTACGCCACTCCTCGCCATGCTCCACGATAAGATCATTGGGCCACTTTAGGGCCGGCAGGATGCCGGTGGTGGCAGTCACCGCTTCCTGCAAGGCAAGCCCGCAGAGCATCAGCAAACGTGGGGCATAGGTCAAAAATGGCTCTGGGGGCCGAAACAGTACCGATAGAAGCAAGGCGCTCCCCGGGGGCGCCACCCAACGCCGGCCCAGACGTCCACGCCCGGCAGTCTGCGATTCCGCCACTACTACGGCGCCTTCGGGCACGTCGCGCTCAGCCAGGTCCCGCAGCACGTCATGGGTCGAAGTGACGGTGCTGTGAAAGAAAAAACGCGGCGGAGCGCCCAGCCAACCCTCAGAGCGGCAGAACTGAGAGAGGCTTTCCTGATTCACAACCATCATTCAAGAGATGGTGCAGCTTCGGCGTTGGCAGCCGGAGGGATGGGGAAAAATGGCTCTACCCACTGGAGAGGATTGACGGGTTTGGCATCCACCCACATCTCCCAGTGCAAGTGCGAACCGGTCGAGAGGCCCGTATTACCGACCCGCCCGATAATCTGCCCACGGGAGACCCAATCGCCCACGGCCACATCAATCTGCGAAAGGTGCCAGTAGCCACTGATCAAGCCCCAGCCGTGATCCACCATGATCGCGTTGCCACGCACCGCCAGCTTTTGCGCCAGCACCACCTGCCCGGCAGCGGGCGCACGCACCGGGGTGCCCGTGCCCGCCCGGAAATCCACACCGGAGTGATACGTGTTGTAAGAGCCGCCATAGGAACGGCGAGAGCCAAAATAGGAGGAAATCGCCGCTTGAACCGGGAAATCGAGGGGAGCGTCCCAATAGCGCTGCTGGGTGCGCAAATCCGCCACGGCATCCAGGGCATTGCGTTCGGCCTCCATCAGCGAGGCATCCATGAGCTGGCTCAGGCTGCCGGAAACATCAATACGCTCGTAACCAAAGCGCCCCGGCGCGACCAGGAGGGGCAAATCGAGGGCGATTTCGGAGCCGGCATATTGCACGGTAAGCGCCACCTTGTATTCACCAGAATCCAGCATCGGTGAGAGGCTTACGAAGGCGAAAAGATGGGTGGCATCCTGCCGGTAGCAGGCTTCCGTCTGATCCAGATACGTAATCGAACAGTTGGCGAGTTCCGCCGTCTCCAGGCTGAGCACGGTCGCCTCACCACGGGTGACGGGTTGCGGCCCAAGGGTCAAAGCGGTGATAGGATAGGGCAGCGTATTGGAAGCTGCCGCACCAGGGGCGACCCAGGCAGCGCCGGCATAGAGGGGGGCGGAGTTCAATTGGGCTATCTGCCAATAGGGCAGGGCGTGACGTAGCGCCAGCGTCAGACGCGTTTCGCCGGCGGGGGCGATATGCACGGTCAGGGAAGTCGTCTGCGGGGGCAACAAAATGGATTGCCCCAACGTGACCCGCTCGGGGTTGAGCACGCGATTGGCGCGCGCCAGAGTGAGCCAGTCAAAGCCGCTGCGCTGCGCCAGTAAGGCAAAGGTCTCCGCCAGCGCCAGGGTGTGAGATTGCCAATCGGCGCGGGGATAGCCTTCGGGCAGGGGCAGCAGCAGCGTCTCGCCCGCGTAGATTTGCCGGGGATTGGGCAGCGCGTTGAGCTGCGCCAGCGTCGTCACATCCACGCCGTAGCGTTTGGCAATCGAGAACAAGGTTTCGCCGGCGGCAACGGTATGGGTCGCGGGGCGGTCCTCTTCTGTGGGAGGCACGGCATAAGCCCAAGCCACATCGGGGAATAAGCCACTCAGTAGCAACAGCAAAGCCAACGTCGCAAGCAGAAAGCCACGCCTCATAAGTGCCTCAAAAACCGGATAAAACATCACGCGATAATAAGATCATAATTTACATAATAAATCAAATCAGTTGAAAGTCAATCAGGCTCGATGTTCAGCCGCTCCCCCACGGCCACCCAATCCAACACCTCAGGAGCGGCTTCGAGGTAGTAACGTGCCGGAAGACGTGGCGCATAGAAGGGGCGAAAGGGCCTGGCGAGCACTTTATCCACGATGACGCCATCCCCTTGCAGCCAGACGACGCTGATAGGGCAGAAGACAAAGAACATGTGGATGGCGGTCGCCGTGCGGCTCTCCTGCGCTTCGACAAAGAGCAGCGCTTCAGCCGGGCGCAGGCGACGCCGGAACATCAAGCCGCGCAGGCGACACAGGAAGGTGTCACAGCGGCGCACCCGCAACGGCAAGGCGCTGCCATCTCCTTTCGTCAGACGCACAAATCCAGGCATGAATACCCTCCACATAAGGTGCAGGTGGGGCGCCGCTCGAATAAGCGCGCCCCACCCTTCCAGCTACGGAGCGATGACGGTAACGCTGCCAGCCGCAACGGCGATGTTCAGAGTGAGCGTCAGCGGCACATTGCCATAGTCAGCGTTGACAAAGACATTCTCGCTCTGCTCGGTGAAGCCCACCGTGTTCAGGTCGCTCACCGGCGTTCCGGAGAAACTGAGGCGCACCCCCACCCCCGCGGGCGTGCGCACGGTCACTTTCCCGACGCCAGCCTTGATGTCCGCCAGGGCGGAACGGGTCCAGGCGCCGCTCAGGTCGAGGTCCGCGCCGCCGGTGCCGCCGATAAAGGAGAGCCGGTCAAAGTTGAGATTGCCCAGCTGCGTAGCGATGACCGCGCCCGTTCCGGCGGTCAGGCGCAACATGCCCAGCGCCTGAGGATTGGGAGTAGCACAGGTAAGGACGACATCACCGCTGCCAGCGGTAACCGAAAGGTCCGTGAGCGGAATGCCGCCCAGGTCTACCTGCGCAGCGCCCAGGCCCAAATCCGCCTGCAAATCCAGAGGCAAGCCCCGCCCCAGGGTGATCTCCCAGGCATTGGAATATTGGTCGTGGTCTGAAAGAGGCAGTTGCGTGCCCAAGCCCTGGTTGACGGTCAGACGCAGGGTGCTATCCACCGTCTCCTGGCGGAGCACTGGCTCCCACTCAGCCACATTGTAACGGAAATGCCCATCGAAGAAGGGCACGGCATCGCTGGAACGCAGCGTGAGGTCGCCGAGATAGATGCCGAGTTTCAGCGTTGCCTGTGAAGCGCCATCGGCAGCAACGGTCTTCTGCAAATCCACGGGGTCAATCAGGGTCAAGGGCGCCGGGGTAGGAATATTGGGAATGGGGATGGAACATGCCAGCACCAGTAACATCATCCCTGCCAGCATCAAACCAGGTTTCCAACGCATCGGTTCACCTCCATCAAAACAGCGTTCACTCGTTGATTGCCAGAGGTGTAGCGGTATGACCGCCCGCGCCATCCGGCGTCAGCTGCTGCAAACGCAGGTCCACATCATCCAGCAAAGATTGGCAGTATTGCGCCAGCTTCCGCCCGCGCTCGTAGAGCGCCACCGTCTCTTCGAGCGCCAGGGCGCCACTTTCGAGCTGCTGCACTACAGTTTCCAGTTCAGCCAGCGCCTGTTCAAAGGACATTTCGGTGTGCTGATCATTCGTCATAGGACCCTCCATCGCAACATGGACCGGCGAGGCTTCAAGCCCACCATGCGGCCCACAATTGATTTCAACATGTTTATTATAACCAGGTTTTGCACATTGTCACAGGCGCCCCTGCGGGGCGGAGGAAAAAATGATTTTGTGCGGTGGGACTGCGCCCCACCGCACAAAATCATTCAAAGGAAGAGTTTTCGCATGATAGTCGCCTTACTTTTGCCATCAAAGTGAAACGCACCCATTGGTGGGAATCGGGAGAGGTTCTGCAAACAGACGCAGAGGAGCGTTTTTTATGTGTTTTTCGGTCGCGCGATGCGCGACCGAAAAACACACTTTATCAAGCAGAGACGAACAGCCCGCTGCGCGAGCCCAGAAAACACTCTTATCAAGCAGGGACGGAGGGTCTTTTTTGTGTGTTTTTGGGCCCACTGCGCGACCGAAAAACACACTTTATCAAGCAGAGACGAACAGCCCGCTGCGCGAGCCCAGAAAACACTCTTATCAAGCCAAGTCAGACGAAGGTGGCGGTCTTCTCTGTTGACGCGGTCAAGCTTCCAGGTATACTTCGCTCTGGAGGTCAACGTGGAAGAACATCGCAGGGGAGTCGGATGGCTCGGATTCGTGATCGTCGCCTTGCTCATCCTGAGTGGGGCCTGGCTCTACGCAGGATGGAAGTCAAGCCAGCGGGTATTCCCTAGAGGCGTGTCCATCGCCGGGCTTTCCATGGCAGGCATGACGCGCGAGCAGGCGCTCGCCATGCTCTCCGAGGCTTACGCGCGACCTGTCACCGTGTATTATGAGGACCGGGCCATTCTGCTGGTACCCGAGATGGTGGAATTGATGCTCGATGTCGAAACCACCAGCGCCAACCTCGACCAGGTGCTCCTGGCGCAAGCCGGCTTGCAAGGCTTCATCGAATACGCCATTGACACGCTGGCGCGCCGCGAGGCCCCACCCCAGGATATTCGCCCCGTGCTCACCTACTCCCGCGAACGCATTGACGCTTTCTTGCGCCGCACTGCGCAGCAATTCGACCATCCGCCACTGGACCCGGTGCCGCTGCCCGAAGCGGATACCTTCCGCCCCGCACAGCCCGGCACGACGCTGAATGTCGAAGCCTCACTCGCGCCGCTCATTGCCGCCCTGCTCTCGCCAACGGTCAACGAAATGCAGCTGGTCGTGGAGCTCGAACCGGCGCGCCCCGCCTCGATGACGGTCTTGCAGGACGCGCTCGACGCGAAACTGGAGACTTTCACCGGCATCGCGAGCATCTTCGTCAAGAACCTGGATACCGGGCAGGAACTCTGCTACAACTGCAATATCGCTTTCTCGGGGGTGAGCCTGCTCAAGATTCCCGTGGTCCTGCAGCGCTACCGGCAGCTCGAGACCAACCCCGATGCGGAGACACTGGCGTTGATCCGCGCCTCACTCACGGAGAGCGACAACGCCTCGACCAATCTGATTCTGCAACAAATCGGCGCCGGCAATCCCTACACGGGCGCGCTGCAAGTCACCGATTTCTTGCGCACCCTGGGCTTACAGAGCACATTTCTGGCGGCGCCCTATGACCTTAAGGACGGGGTTCCGCTGCCAGAGTTCAGCACGCCGGGCAATTCCCAAACCACCTACAATACCGAGGCTGACCCCTATATCCAGACGACCGCGTTGGAAATGGGTTTGCTCCTGGAGGGACTGGGACAGTGTACCCAGGGGACTGGAATGCTGCGCCTGATTTTCCCCCGGGAGATACTACCGGAAGAGTGCAAAGCGCTGCTGAGCACCATGGAACAGAACCAGGTCACCGCGTTGCTCCGGGCGGGTATGCCTGCCGGTATTCGGGTCGCGCACAAAAACGGCTGGACGGGGCAAACGCACGCGGATGTCGCGCTCGTCGAAAGCCCCAATGGGCGGTTGGTGATTGCCGTCTTTCTCTATCAGCCGGAATGGTTGGTGTGGGAAGAAAGCGCCCCGCTGTTTTCGGATTTGGGGCGGTTGGCGTACCGTTTCTTTAACGGTGACGAAACCGAATAGACACCACAACAACTCCCCCGCGACTGCCTACTTGCCCGAGACGGCAAAAGGCGACAGCAGATAGCCCTGCTGCTGGATGATAGCGCCAGCGCGCTCCCCGGCAAGCCAATTCACGAAGTCACCCAGCGCGCCCTGTGGCGGCGCCGGCGCCACCAGAACGATATCGCGCGTGAGCGGATACAATCCCGAAGCCAGCATCTCAGGGGCGGGCGGAACGCCATCCAGCGCCAGCGCCCGTCCGCGCTCATCCAGCAGCGCGGTGGAGACATAGCCCACCGCCAGCGGCTCTTCCCCCACCACCGCCAGCAAGGCTTCCGAGGTAGGAGCCAATAACGCAGTCAAGGCGATGGGAAAATCCCCCATCACCTGCTGTTGAAAGAACGCCGTATCGCCCGAAGCATCCTCGCGGGTAACCAACTGAGGGGTGCCAGGCAGCCCGCCCCAGGGCAACCAATCCTCCACGCGCCCCTGGAAGAGCAAGCGCGCCTGCTCCAGGGTGCAACCGGGGATGCCGTTCTGGGGATTGACGACGATAGCCAGACCATCCCGCGCCAGAGGCTGCACCCAGGTTTCTGGAGGAAGCGCTTCGGGCAACCACGTCAAGCCCGCCAGGTCCACCTCGCCATTTTGCAGCGCCTCCCATGCCAGCGGGTCAGCCCGCTTGAGCACCGAGACCTGGGCGCCAGGGACTTCGCGTTGATAAGCTGCGGCGAGCGCGCGCAACAGCGGCTCCAGGCTCTCCGGACCGGTAACGCGCAACTGCTGAGGCGTGCCCACAGGCGGCGCCACCGTCGGGGTCGGCACCAGTGCCGGCGCCGTGCAGCCCGCCAGCAGCAGGCACAGACCCAACGCCGCGCGCCAAATCCTCATCCCAGCACTCCGGTCAGCACCAAGATGCCAAATAGCGCGCAATAAGCCACAAAGGGCCACAGGGCGTGACGGCGCACCAACGCCAGCAAACCCGAAACGGCGCCATAGCCGACGACGGCAGCGGCGAGCATGCCAACCAACGCCAGGACGCCCAATTCAGAAGAACCGCCCATGACCAGTTTGAGCAGCTGGTACAGTCCACCACCCAAAACGATGGGAATCGCCAGCAGAAAGCTGAAGCGCGTGGATTCATCGCGCCGGTAACCCAGAAGCAGCCCGGCGGCAATGCTCGCGCCGGAGCGGCTCAAGCCGGGGAGAATCGCCGCCGCCTGCGCCACGCCGATGACCAGCGCATCGCGCCAGGTGAGGGTTTCCAGCCCGCGGCTGCGGCGGGAAAGCAGCTCGGCGAGCGCGAGCAATGCCGCCGTGACCAGCAGGAAAATCGCCGCGGTGCGGGGCATGCCAAAGAGCTGCTCGACCTGGTCCTCAAAGAGGAAGCCCAGCAGTGCGCCAGGAATGGTGGCGAGCACCAGCAACCAGGCGAGGCGCGCCTCGGCCGTATCGAGTTTGCGGCGCCGCAGGCTATCCCAGACCGCGAGCGCCATCTGCCACAGTTCGCGCCGGAAGTAGAAGACAACTGCCGCCAGCGTGCCCAGGTGCAACAACGTATCGAAAGCCAATCCCGGCTCGGGCCAATTCAGCAGATGGGGGAGAATGACCAGGTGCCCGGAACTGCTCACCGGCAGAAATTCCGTCGCGCCTTGCAGAATGCCAAGTAGTAAAGCCTGAATAAAGGTCATGGTTGAACTCCTTTAAGGATGTAGGCGAGAAAGCGAGAAAGCGAAAAGGCGAGAAAGCGAAAAGGCGATAAGGCGATAAGGCGATAAGGCGAAAAGACGAGAAAGCGAAAAAACGATAACGTGGCTATGATACCAGCCTCGGCGAAAACGGCAAGGCAGGGTGCGTTCAACTTTTGGGCAAAAGCAAGCCGACTATCATACAAACGCCTTTCCTTTGATTGATTTTTGTGATGGGGCAAAGCCCCATCACAAAAATCAATTTTCTCCGAGATTTCACCCCCATTTTGAAACACACCCACAAGGCGGGACTGCCTTGCGAAATCAACCGAATGTGGTATGATGCGCACTGTTCGGGGCGTAGCGCAGTTTGGTAGCGCGCACGGTTCGGGTCCGTGAGGTCCAGGGTTCAAATCCCTGCGCCCCGACTGTTGACCTCACGGCATGGACGACATCCATGCCGTGAGGTCAACAGATTTCACCCTCGTTGTACCGGAGACCACACGGTTCTCTCCCCTATCTGAATAAAAAAAACGCCGGGAACATTCTCGGAAGGTTTTCCGAGCATTTTCGGAACCCATTTCAGGAAGGGAGACCACACGGATGAAACAGATTACCTTGTCACAGGCTATCGAAGGGTTTATCCTCGACAAGCAAGCCGCCAGCAAGAGCGCTCACACCATTCGCAACTACCGTACCACGTTCAGCAAAGTCACCCTATGGCTACAAAGCACGCAGCCGGATGAACCGGACCCGGCTTTCGAAAGCCTCAGCCGGCGGGATTGGGTGAGGTTCATGGCGTGGGTGCAATCCGACTTCGTGAGTGATCCACCCGGCGTCGCCAGGCGTGAGCAGAAGCGCCTCTCACAAAAGACGCTACTCAACATCCATACCGACCTCAGCGCCTTTTATACCTGGGCTACCTCCCCTGGCATCGAGCTGGCTCCCACCCACATCCTCCGCACCATCGAACGCCCGGAAGCCGATCTTCCCGTTATCGAAACCTTCACACGCGAGCAGGTGCGCGATATGCTCAAAGCCTGCAAAGAATCGCGAGTCTGGCAGAATACCGAAGGCACAACCAACGAGCGCCCGACCGCAGATCGTGATCAACTCATTATCCTGCTGTTACTCTCCACCGGCATCCGCGCCAGTGAGCTCTGCGATATTCGCTTCCGCGACGTGGATATGAGCCAGCGCACGATTACTGTTGCCGGAAAGGGCCGTGGACAGGGGAAGAAGCAGCGCGTCATCCACTTCGGCAAATCTACCGGACGCGCCCTATGGCGTTATCTCTCGCCACGTCTGAAAACGCTCAAACCTGATGAGGTTATTTTCACGGTGGGCGCCGAGGAAGCTCCACGCCCCATGACGCGCGATGTGCTGTGGAAGCTAATCCATCGCCTCGGCGAGCGCGCGGGAGTAGAAGCCAACCCACATAAATTCCGTCACACGTTTGCGACCAACTACCTGCGCAACGGCGGCGACCTGCTCACCTTGCAGGCGCTGCTCGGTCACACCGCGCTTGAAATGGTCAAGCGCTACGCGAAAATCGTGGCGGCAGATTGCGCCCGTGAGCACGAGAAAGCGGACCCGGTGGATAATTGGAAGTTGTGAGGGCTTGCTTCCGTAACGGCACCTCAACAATAGCCCCCTGACTTCTAAAGATGTCAGGGGGTAAAAACACAAGCCTCAGATCATGTTGGCTTGTCGAAGACACAAGAATAACCGGTCACTCATGTGCATAATACACTACCTCTCGACCGCCAAAGCCATCTTTTACTGAGCCATTATTGAAATTCCTCCCGCCAGCCTGGGCAATGCGTGGGCCTTCTGTAGTAGAATACTCACCCGGTCTCACCATGGCCACGTGACCAATTTTGCCAGGATTCTTGTACGTAGCGACAACCGGTTGCCCATTGCTTGCTTGCTCCTGTGCCTGTTTAGCATCCACGATATACCAGCCTTGTTTTGGGCCATGTTCTTCCAACCAAGCAATGCTGCCATTTGCACCTAATTCGCTACCCTCACCTCGAGGTACAGGATTCCCGTTTCCATCAACCCAATGTGGTATCTCTGCACCCATGGCGCGTGTTGCATCCCACACGAAGATGTTGCAATAGGTATCACCTTTACCCTGTTGATTACTACTGTAGCGGGTGTTATTCTCCACCGCAAATTGATTAAGCACTGCGTCATAGAGTTTGGGGTCACGCTCCCTTAGAACACTCGTTACTGGAGGGTTTAAATAAACCCACGGTTTTTCAATAGTTCCATTAGCAGGAGTGATGCCATCATATTGACTCAACCCATCAATGATAGCACTAAGACTAGCTTTGTTTTGTTTTAGTAACTCAAGGTTCTGTAAATCGGCCTGATTCTGCAATAATTGCTCACGCTGCCGCTGATAAACTCTGAGCTGTCGCTCATATTCTGCGACTTGATTTTCATAATCATCAGTTCGAACGCGCCAGAGAACTCCGTCGCCATCTAGACTTGGTGGCCAGGTGGGTATGATTTGGTTCCACCATTTCTCAGCCTGTTTCTCAGCTTCATCCCGCTCGCCTTCCAGAGCAGCTATCTGTTTATCCAGGTCTGCAATCTTGGTCCGTACGTTCTCCAACGTCATACCCTCTGGAATACGTCGCTGGAGTGTCGCGATTTCTTGCTCTAGCCTCTTGAGTTCAGCTAGTCTCTGCCCCCAGCGCATAGAGTCGTAATCTTTTGCCTCTATTGATGCTCCCAAAACAGAGCCAGAAGAGGTGCCAGTCAGCAGCTGTGCCATACCGTTAACGGGCGCCGGAGCCAGTAAACCGCCCATTGTGGACAGAATAGTGGAAAATACACTCCCCAGATTTCTCCCCAACAAAGCACCAATGCCGCCCAATAATCCGGCAAATACACCACCTACTGCCGAAACCGCGACACCTTGTCCATCAGCCTTCTGGAAAATCTCAGCACGCTCCTCCAAATAACGCGCCAATGAATTTACCCGTTCTGCTAAGGCTTCAGCCTGACGCCGCGCGGCAGCAGCACGTTCATCCACATTTGTACGCACTCGAATCTCAAGGCTCATGCCCCCCACAATGCGACCAATGTTGCCACTTGCTCCACGCAAATCACTGTTAGCACGACGTAATTGTTGCGCCACTTGACGCAACTGGTCTGGATTCACTTGAATACGCATAAACAGGCTCCCCAATATGATATAGAATTCTTCACAACACAACTCAGTCTATAATGAAGATCTTCGGAGACGTAGTCTTGCCGAATCCCTGCGCCAGTGTTAGGTCATTACTGTTGGTTGCCCCAGCTTGAGCAATTCGGATATCATCGAAATTCGAGATTTGTTGCCCTGGACTCACAACGGCAACATGCCCTTCGTTTACGACAATTGCCATCTTCCCCCTATTCAAATGATCCTCAAGCACACCCAATTCTGAAGCACTTACTTCCTGCCAGCCGGCATCAACAGCCTTCACAGGAGCGTTGGGACTGGTAAAGTAATCATAGAGTTGCGGGAATCCAATTGTTGCCCGGTCTTTGGGATCCATGCCAAATTCGCGCTTCTGAGGAAAAGGCACTCCCATGGCCCGTGCCACATCGCCAGCAAAAGTGTTGCAGTAAGTATACGAATCTCGTGCATATCGAGGATTGTTCCCAACACCGAATTGATTGATCACATCCTGATAACGATTTGGCGAACGATCATCGGCAGAATTTGTTATTGGGGCATCTAGCGGCAATTGTCCGGGTTTCCCCCGGATGTTATCCATTCCAGGCGCTGGTATCATACCGTCATACTGCAGGACATAATCATCGCCCTTTTTGATTATCTGATCAAGAGTGCTATGATTTTGCTGCAGCATTTCTAATGTCTCCAAATCCTGCCGGTTCTGTATCAACTGGTCACGTTCCTGTCTGAGCGGCTCCAGTTGTGCCTCATAATCCGTAACCTGATCTTCATATTTGTCAGCTTGAACACGCCAGAGAACTCCATCATTGTCTCGACTCAATGGCCAGGTAGGGATGATTCTGTTCCACCACTGCCCAGCACGTTTCCCGGCTTCGTCTCGCTTGTCTTCCAGATCGGCTATCTGTTTATCCAGGTCTGCAATCCTGGCCCGTACGTTCTCCAACGTCATACCCTCTGGGATACGTCCCTGGAGTGCCGCGATTTCTTGCTCTAGCCGCTCCAGTTCGTCCAGTTTCTCGCCCCAACGCATGGAGGCATAATCTTTTGCCTCTGTTGAAACACCCAGTACAGACCCATCAGATATACGCGCTAATAGCTGTGTCATGCCGCTGACTGGTGTTGGGCTAAGCAACCCGCCCAATCCAGAAAGAACCGTCGAGAATACTCCGCCAAACACTGCCCCGATTCTCCCCAATAAACCGCCAAGACCATCCCCGAAAACCCGAATTCCCAAGCCCTGTCCATCGGCGCGTTGAAAAGCCTCCGCGCACTCCTCCAGGTAATGCGCCAACGAATTCGCTCGTTCCGCTAAGGCCTCCGCCTGACGCCGCGCGGCAATTGCACGCTCATCCACATTCGTGCGTGCGCGAATCTCCAGGCTCATCCCCCCGACAATGCGCCCAATGTTACTGCTCGCCCCACGCAGGTCACTGTTGGCACGATGCAATTGCTGCGCCACTTGATGCAACTGGTCTGGATTCACAATGATGCGCATGATACCCCCTAGATGAAATTCAATACTTACAACTGCGCCACATGGGTGGGATCAATACCCCCTAATTGCCCATACCACCAGGTGACATTCTTCACCCAGTTGTTGTTCAATCCGGTTGGATCATTTGAGGCTCCTACTGGCGCCCACTTCGCTCCAATTTCAGCGATGCTGCTTACGCCATATCTATCAATACTACGCGATGCATGATCAATCGCCTCCGCCAGAGTATCATATGTATTGCGTGGGCCAAGGCCAAAGGGGTTGTTCTGAGGATGTGGATTTGCGCCAAAGTGTGTTTCGGAGGCGGCGATGGCTACGAGAAACATCGGGTCAATGTTGTGATCACGCCCAACATCCATGAACTCCTGGATGATCTTCGAATCGCCAGTTATTGCCGGATCAGCATATTTATATCGGGCAATGCTCGCATTCACAGCATTACCAAGTTCTTGAACGCAATGCGCATTAAGAGCATCATAATTCTGTTGCAAACGTTCGAGTGACTCCCAATCATTGTAAATCAGCACCACTTCTTCACGCTCTTGTATAAGCTGTTTTAAGTCGTCTTGATAATTCGCGACCTCATCCTCATAGTTGTCAGATTGAACACGCCAGGGGGCTCCGTCGCCATCTCGCCTCAGTGGCCAGGTGGGTAACATTTTATTCCACCACTGCCCAGCCCGTTTCTCAGATTCCTCTTGCTTCGCTTCCAGGTCGGCTATCTGTTTATCCAAGTCCACAATTCTGGTTCGTACATCCTCCGCCAGCATCACTCGGAGTGGAAGATGTTTCTTAAGTGCCTCGATTTCTTGCTCTAGCCGCTCTAGTTCGTCCAGTTTCTCCCTCCAAGGCATAGAGGCATAATCTTTTGCTTCTGTTGAAACACCCAGTACAGACCCATCAGATGTACGCGCTAAAAGCTGCGTCATGCCGTTGACGGGTGTTAGGGTAAGTAACCCGCCCAAGCCAGAAAGAACCGTCGAGAATAGCGTGCCAAGCGCTCCGCCAAACACCGCTCCGGTTCTGCCAAACAGCCCGACAAGGCCACCCCCGAAAGCCCTAATTCCCAAGTCCTGTCCATCGGCGCGTTGAAAAGCCTCCGCACGCTCCTCCAGGTAACGCGCCAACGACTCTGCTTGTTCTGCCAAAGCCTCTGCCTGACGCCGCGCCGCAACTGCACGCTCATCCACATTCGTGCGTGCGCGAATCTCCAGGCTCATGCCACCCACAATGCGACCAATGTTACTACTTGCTCCACGCAAGTCACTGTTAGTGCGATGTAATTGTTGCGCCACTTGACGCAGTTGGTCTGGATTCACTAAAATTCGCATGACACTCATCCAATGTGCAAGAATGGTTTATCGCTATCCCTAAACCTCAATCAAAACAACCCGGGAATTGAAACCGTCAATTCTCGACGAATACTCCTCTAATTCGCTTACCATCAACACGGTTTTCAGGAGCCAGCAATGCATCAGCCAGAGCGCGAAGATAAAGCCGATTGCCAGGTTGACACTCAGTAATAACGGTGCTGTGGATTACCTCATCGCCCTCTACTATCTCAACACCACTGCGCAAGACAAGTGGCTGTTGACGCAATTCTTCAATTATGGCGAGGAGTTGCACACGAATCTCATCGGTTGTAGCTTCGATAACAATATCCCCACTAACGGATTGCGTTATTCTGCCAATCTCGTCACCACCAAACTTGCGCACAACTACTGTGCCCATCACAAATACTCCTTTCCATCAAAAACATGCTCGCGCATAAACTCATATTTTTCCGGACTAATCTCGTTAAGTGCTTCTGGATCCAGCATGTAAAACGCATAGGTCTCAGCGAAATCTTCTTGTACTTTTGTCTTAGCATAGTCAGAAACATATTCATCGTCCGCGCTAGCCTGACTAATCTCCTTCCAGGCGTCGCGCATTTCAGCAGACATCACATTGTTATGCACATTATGTCCAACTTCATGAGATATGGTTGACTTCATTTTACCCGCATCGGTAGCGCCATTCTTGTTCTGTCTGTTGATTTCAATCCTGCTCTTCCCATCCTTTGTATAACATGTTCCAGCAACATAATAACCAGGTTTCTCGGATTTGTATTGATCCGTGTATTCGATTTTTTCTAGATTTCGTTTGCTAGTATGCGCGGGTGGAAACTCGTTTCTCAGAAATGTCACCACTTCACGGCTAGTGAGGACCTCAGATTTGCTGAAACCACTAACATCTGGAAGCATCTTGTCTACTTCAGCGTTAGTTTTCCACCCATATCCCCGCCACCAATTCCCCTGACGTTCAGCTAATTTCTGGGCCTCAGGCAACAATCCTGTTACCGTTATCCATTGTGTGTGAACGATTACTCCCCCAACACCAAATAGTGCTCCACTCACAATGCTACCCAGAACCCAATCCGGCAATCTACCCCCAAGAATACCTGAGCCATCTGATCCTACACGCGCAGTTAGCAACGCCCCTAAAGCAATCCCTTGTTCATCAGCTCGCCGAAAAGCCTCTGCGCGCTCCTCCAAGAAATGCGCCAACGACTCCGCCCGTTCCGCCAATACCTCAGCCTGACGCCGCGCGGCAACTGCACGCTCATCCACATTCGTGCGCGCACGAATCTCCAGGCTCATGCCACTAATAACACGTCCAATATTCCCACTTGCTCCGCGCAAATCGCTGTTAGCACGATGCAATTGCTGCGCCATTTGATGCAGTTGATCCGGATTCACAATGATGCGCATTATCTTCTCCCTTGAGCCAGAAGAAACTCTACTCCCCGTAGATAAAACGTCCCAAAAGCAGCTGTAACTCAGCACGCAAGGCGGCCGCATCACAGGGAATGCATTCGATCAAGCGCTGTTCACCACTCTCTCTGGAGTGCAAACGCCAAAGGCCATTTTCGCCCTCCAACAAGCCGCTGTTCTCTGTTTTCCAACCCGTGTCGTCACGTGCAACAATGACCAGAGCGCCATTCTTTTTGGCAGTTGCCAGAGTTTCAGCCAAAGCCGTCGCTGTTTCGCTATTCACTCCCTTAGTAGTGAAATAGTCTATCACTGCTGCGGCTCCCTTCTCAAGAGCCATTTGTCGCGCCTTCATCAGGTCCGCTTCCTGAAGTGTTACAGAGACACAATTTGGCGCTGGTTGGGCAATAGTTTCCCACCAGGAGACCAATTCCTCGAAGAGTGTCGCCGGATAACCATCGAGAGCATACAAGGTGTAGAAACGAGATTCGGCTTCCATCTCTGGACCCCGTAATTCAACCAACTGAGGTCGCTTAAAATAGAACATACGCTGTTCGGCCACTTCCATCTGTGGTGTACCTAGGGTAGCAATCATAGCCACGTCGCAGAGCACTACGGCGCGCAGACTCGCTTCCAAAGTATCTTCGAGCTCTACACTACCATCTTCGTACCCTTGAATCAGGCCGCGTGATTGAAGTGCTTGTTGAATATCAGGAAATTGCTCCTCGATCTCTTCCGTCAACCAACCTGGGAAGGGTTCAGGAATCCCAATCAAACTCTGTCCTTGCAACAACATACCCAGAAAAAACAGCTCCCGGTCACTAAAACGAATACCATCACTCCTGTTCATCATTATCATGCCTCCAAAAAAGTGTTGGGTCTAGATTACCACAGATACGTATGATTCGAATATGAAGTCTCTCCCCATAGCTCAAAATCGCACAGGATTTGCACTGGCCGAGTAAATCACAGTTCTACACGGTACTTTTTTGCTGAATCTGTTTTGCCCAGTCGACCAATGTCAGTGTACCCTCGCGGGCAGTCACGCATTTTAGCGATCGGTATTTCCCGCGTCGCACGTAATACCCCATACCTGGCGGTAAAGTCTTGCCTGATGCGCCCATTGGCAGACGGAAATTGAACAGCGATAAGTCATTGGGATCCGTAGTACCCAATAAAAACCCAGTCTGTGCGGCTTTGATCGTTTTTCCAAGACTCTCCCAGGTATTGCTGAATTCAGAAATCGGGCCGGCAATTAAGGTATGGAAACCTAATCCACGGCGACGCAGCAATTCCTCCAAAAGAGTCTTGTGCCCATCGCTGGCCTGATGGCTAAATTGATCGTACTCATCCATAACCAACACCATTGACGGTAATTTAGACATAAAGGCATCGTCGTCCAGCAACCCGCCAGCCTCGCGCCTGGCTTTGTCCAATTTTTGTCGGCGTTCATCCAGTTTGAGCCGCAACAAATCCAGCATCTCTCCCAGGCGGTCATCATCTTCAACATAGGCTTTGACGTGCGGGAATTGACTAAAGGGCATCATATTAGTGTTACCCAAATCGAGAAGGTATAGTTCTAAGCGCTCTGGTGATATCTGCTCAGCTAAAGCAAGCACCCAGCTCTGTAGTAATGAGGTCTTTCCGCTAGCCGGTTGTCCAGTGATAAGGAAATGCGGGCCATCACTTAGGCTAAGTTCGAAAGGTTCCAGGGTCTCCGTATCCAAACCCATGGGTACCGCCAGTTTTGGAGTTGATGACCACACATTAGTGGGCGGTTGCAAGTCACACAACGGCACAACGGCCGGTAATACCGGAACCGGGCGCGCACATGGACCTTGCCACGCGGCACTCATCACACCGAACAGGCGCGCCATAGCTGCACTTCGCTCACCTTCCGTTGCCCCGGCTACAGGTAGAGCCGTTTGGAATTCCAACGGCGGCACCCCTCGCACAAGACCCCGCCCGTGGACATCGTGGAGGGGTAGCAAGCCCCCGGTCCTCCCAACCACCTGTCCATAATCACCTTGCTCATTCATCTCCAGTGCTACTGCAAGCGCCATATTCCCGCTGACTCGACTCGGAATGGCATTAACCATGTTAGACGTAAATACAAAATGAATACCCAAATTGGCGCCTTCACGCGTAAATGCGGTAAAGGCATCGGCCAATTCAGGATCGTTGAGTGCAAGTTCGGGATAATTATCTACCAACACGACAATTGCCGGCGGCGGATCAGACACTTGTCCGCGATAAGCAACAAGGGTACTCACACCCGCTTGCAGTAAAAGTGTCTTGCGATCATCCATCTCGCGCTGCAGAAGTTGTACGAGGCGTTTCAACCGCTCAGTCTCATCAGGCAAGATGACACCCCCCACATGGGGTAAGGCTTCGAAAAGCTTCAGAATCCTTCCACCAAAATCTAGCAGGTAGAGATTGACCTCCTGTGGAGAATGAGAAAAAACCAACGACATTACCAGCGTTTGCAGAAATGTCGTCTTGCCTACACCTGGCGCGCCATAGATTGCCAGGTGGCCCTGCCTTCCCAAATCCAGGTGCAGCGGATCCTGTCGCTGGTGCACAGGATCATCCACGACCCCAATGACAGGTGCCAACCACGTTTTCGATGGCTGCCAGGTCTTGCCATTCCATCCCTCTGCAGGGCGAATCTGCCCCAGAGGGGTTTCCAGCGGTAAAGGCGCCAACCAAACCTTAGGGAGGTCCTTGATACCCCCTTGTTCAGCCAGGCGTCGCAAGTGCTGAATCACAACTTCCATCTGCTTGCCACTGGACTGCGTTTTCGCGGCCTGTGTTGTGGGCTGCAACGGCCTTCGCCCTCCATTCAAAAACACTTCAGCGATACCCTGTGGGTCTTGCTTAGCCCCTCCCCCATCGGGGATATAAAGAGCGCCGCTCCAGGCAGTCTGGAACAATTCGAAGATTTCGTCCTCGCCGACGCGGAAGAAAGTGCGTCCTGCACCAGTAAGGCTCGCAGCGTCAGGCCGCTTAATCATATCGGTGCTATCCTCCGGACGCGCAACGCGCAGGCACAGACGGAAACGGCTGTTGGCATCAATTTGATCACTAATAACCCCATGAGGCTTCTGAGTCGCCAAAATCATGCGGAAGCCCAAGCTGCGCCCTTTGACTGCGACCATAACGAAACGACGCATATCGTCTGGTTGCTTATCCTTAAGAACGGTAAATTCATCCACAATCAATACGAGGTAAGGTAGATTGTCTTTCACTTTCTTTTGACGATAGAGCTTCATATAATCATCAATATGAGTGACACCCGCCTGCTTAAACAGATGCTCGCGACGTTCCAGCTCAGCCTCCAAGGAGGTCAATGCACGTCCCACGAGCTCCATTTCCAGGTTAGTGATGATATTCACTACATGAGGCAATCCCTCCATCGGGAAGGCCATCCCCCCTCCCTTGAAATCCAATAACACGAAAACAACATCACTTGGAGGGAAATGTATTGCCAGTGAGAGAATTAGGGATTGAATTAACTCGCTTTTGCCAGAGCCCACCGTACCAGCCACCAATCCATTGGGACCATGTCCACGTTCGTGCAAATCCAGATAGACCAAATCATTGCCCGCACGTCGCCCTAACGGAACACTAAGGGATTTGAAGGGTTCGCTTTTCTGCCAGTTCTGCCGAACGGGCAAATCCTCGACTTTTGTAACGCCAAACAGATCCAGCAACGATACCACAGCAGGCAGATTGCTGGCGCCCCCCAAAGTTTCAAGGCGCAATGGGGCTAGAGGTACCGAAAAAGCGAGTGCCTGATTTGAATCTGCACGATCAGGAGTGAAGATATACTCTATGGATGGCGGACCGACAAGCCGCAGCCTGCCATTGTTGCCAGTCAGGTCTACCACTGCGCCACACTCTTTGCGTGCCTGCTCAAGCCGCTCATGAAGATAGAGGGCATGTGCACCGATCCTTGTACCATTAGCCAGTAAGCGCAGCAGAGGTCCCAGGTTTGCTGCCTCCGGACCGCTAAAAAGCGCAGGATCCGCAAAGATGAAAATAAAAGATGGCGAAAAGATCACCTGTGAGCCACCTTTATCATCGGCACGCTGCAACTCCCGTTGTTTTAGCAGATCGTAAAAGCCAGACAATAGCTGGCGTGCTGCATCAGGTGTGGAAGCCATAAAGCGATGAGCGCGGTCATCATCCCAAACATGGGGGAGCCAACGCACCCAGGCCCAGGTATCTATGTCATTTTCGGGAAAGATAAGTACAACCTTAACTTCAGTGGGCGCATGATGGGTTGCCAACTGCATCAGTAACGCACGCATGATGTTGTGTAACACATCCCGGCGACCGGCGAAACTAACCGAACCGACCTGGAGCAAGGGCAGGGGAATAGCAACACCATCAATTTGGCCATAAGCCTTTGCCAGATTCAACGCATCTTGAAGCAGGTCATCAGGCGCGCCACCGCCCTGGGGCATTGAGGGTGGTTTAACAGGGAAACTAGCTGCAGTCTGTCCTGTACCCAGGCGCAGGCTCAGGAAGTCTACATCACCAGGAGCGCGCTCCCAAAGGCGTTTTTCGGGATCGCGGCGCTCAGCACGACGTTGGCATTCAGCCAAATCAGGGTTTGGAATCAGACTGGCGTTGAGTTGCGCCTGACGCATTGCATCAAGAGCTTGTCTCCGGTCACTCAGATATGCACGATAGTTTTGTTCGCGTGAGGTTGTCTCTTTCTCGTATTTTTTCCGCTCACGTTTGAAGTTGTATAGACCACTCCCCAACGAAGCCAGCATCATAGGCACAGACATGACGAGCCCGATGAGACTCATACCACCCGTTGATGATGCTGTCGCTACCAAAACAACTGAAATCACCACTGACAAAACTGTACCGGATAAAGGTAACATCAAGGAAGCAATCGTTGTATTGGGTGCGGATGGTGCAGGCGGAGGCGCCTGCACCTCCACTTCGTTTTGTGGAAAAGCCACATACTTGCGCGGCGTACGCTGATAGCGCGGCGGCTCGTTGACAATGGGCACAGACGACGAAAACTGCAATGGCGGGTGGACTTGAGGCACTGGAGTTGGCGGCGGCGCAGGCGGAATCGGGACAGCGTCGGAGTGCGGCTCGGGAGTCACTGGCGTCACGCCAGGAAACAGAGGGCGCCAGCCTTTGGTAGGAGTTTCATCTGACATAAAAATCACCTCGCTATGAGAAATGGCTAATTCACAAAAGACCGCGCAGGCTGCGAGATAGAAATGGTTCCATCATCAGCGATAGACCACACTCTCCAATACCATGTGTCTCCAGTACCAAAGAGTTCTCCAGCAGATATCTTGTCCTCGTTGCTCGGTTGGTCAACTCGCAAGTTTATGAAAATACGGTTACCAATTCGGTTTGCGTAATCAACAAAAGTGAATTCTAGTATCTCTGCTACTACAGGCGAAGAACTCGGTTGCCAGATAAAATCACCAAAGCGCTGCCCAGCAGGCGGTTGTGGGTATTCACCATCAGGTGGAAATAACAATATTGCTGGTTCTGGGATGTCACCTCCTGAGTTTTCCACTAGCGAGTTAACTAATTGTGGAATCACACCTATGGATTCCTCCAATAACTCACGATCGGGGGCCAAACCTAGAAGTGCCCAATTCCCCGAGTCCTTTCTAAAGATTAGTAAAAGATCGTAGTAGCCCAACATATGTTGAGATTGAAAAGTGGCTATTGTTGAAACAAAAGCCAATCGAGAATTGCCTAACATCCCACAAATCTTGACTGTATCCACCTCTGCTATATCGGTTGGCCCAGAACCTTCCACCAACTGGCGATTGCTATCAGAGTACTGCTGCATAGTTTCGATGTTTCCTTCAAGATACGCTCTTGTAATGGAGTCCCCTAACGCAGTCAAATCTTGGTCTTGACGCAAAATCTGGGATTCGGGCCAGTTATGCCAACAGGTTGATTCTCGCAAAACCAATTCTCGCGCCACCTCATAATTCTGAGAAGATGGACACAAAAACACAAACCCACGCATCAGTGGCCAATTCAGTGATTCAGAGACCCACAGCACATGGTCTGTCAATTCAGTAATCGCCAGGCCTTCTTCAAGTGGGAAGAAATTACCACCAGTCACGATGTCCGGTAGTATACCTATTGAATTGGCTTCAGAAAAATGGGTTACAAATTCGTCTGCCGAAAACGCAGTTACCACAGCCGATATTCCATTTTGTTGCATAATTTGGCTCAATTCTGACGAAATATCAGTCGAAGGTGTGTCATTGTTATAGGGGTCTCCTACTACCCAAATCTGAAGTGCCTTGATGGCTACTTCGGTTGGATTTGTTCCTGTTATTGTTGTTATTGTGGTTTGTTCCGGTGGTAATGTAGATTCAGGAACACTGGCAGTAGCAACCACCGTCTCCGACGCAGTATAAGGAATCTTCAATGATCCGATCGCCCAAATCGCTGCAAACACTGCTATCACAACTAATCCACCCACCACCCACACCCAACCAGATAAACGGCGTTTGGGTTTCAATTCTGTGCGTACCTCGGGATTGGCTGCAGCAACTTCTGCCCAGGGTATTCCAGACTCTTGCGGCACTTCGCTGATCTCCGGTCGGGCGACTTCCACCACCTCCTCTTGTAGCACCTCCCCGCAGTACGGGCACCGAATCCACCCCGCTTGCACTTCGCGTTCACAGTGGGGGCAGTGAGGCGTATTTGGTTGTTCTAGTAGTTCCACCGGTATCAACCTTGCCTCAACCTCCGCAATAATAGCGCGCAACTCATCCTGCAAGCCTTCCGTCGGAGCGTGGGAAAGCGCCGTCTGGTAATCTGCTAACGCCCCGCTCAGGTCACCCGTCTGCTCCTTCTGTGTGCCGCGCTTGAGATAGGCACGCGCAACCACCGGCGCGGCGAGCTCCGGCGCCAGCCGCATGGCTTCTTCCAATTCTGCCAGCGCTTTGTCAGCATCATCTAGTTCTAGCCATGCCTCGGCGCTATCCACCTTGCTGCGCACCAGACGCTCTCTAGGTGAGGGGACGCCTCCGCCAGTTATGGGTGTTCCGTGAGCGGTTACAGTCGTGGTAGTCGCACCCGGCAACGCCGCCAGGTGCCGCGCCCAGGTCGCCAAAGTCGGACACTCTGTCAACGTCTCACTGTGCCACGCGCGGGCAAAGGTATCGGCTATTGCCTCACCCCATCTTTCGCGTAATACCGCCAGTAGACGCTGATAGCGCTCACTGTTCTGCTGCATCTCGGCAGGATCGAAAACCTGCTCGCTATAGGCAATCTGGCGAATGTTTTCATCACACCACCCCAGCATTTCCGCCAGCAACACGGCTCCCGCAAAACGATCCGCCGCGGCACTCCATAATCCTTGGGGGGCGATTTTGTGAGCATAACCCTCCGAACCGCCAGGGAGTTTCTCGGGGCGCGTTAGCCCAGGCGCATAGAGCTCTTCCACATCTACCAGAGTCACCGTGGATGTGAATGGGTTGACGATGAGATTGGGCCCGGAGAGGTCGCAATGCGCAAGTCCCTGGCGTTCCATTGTGGCAAGGATGTTGACGAAGGCGCGCGCCAATGCCAGGCTTTGTTCAGGGGTAAAGGGCTGTCGACCTAGCAGCAACTCCTGCCAGGTTTCACCAGCAACCCAAGGCATGAGCACTGCGTAAGCCAGGTCCGGTTGTTGGGCGAGCAACGCACGGTGGCGCTCCGGGGTCAACACTGTGCGGTCACAAACCTGCAGCCCCGGCAAAGTGGCAAAAGACTGTAATCGCGCCGCGGTTTCCGCCACTCGCGGCGAGCGAAAGGCGGGGGTGAAGACCTTGAGCGCATGTAATGTGCCATCGGTCTGCACTTGATATACGGTGGCACGACGCCCCGTCTGTCCGTAAGGCATTCCCGGCGCTGCGGGGTGCTCGGTGAGACTATGGGTGAGCCCATCAATGATCAATGTTTGGTTTACCTCAGGGCGAAAAGACATGCATCTCTCCTATTTACTCATTCATTCTCAGGGAAAGCAATCGGATCGCTATGGTACAGCGCTCCAAATCTGCACCGTTCCATCCGCCGAGCCGGGTGCCAGAATTCCCACGCGCGGCGAAAAGGCAATACAATGAACTGGCGCATTATGTCTGTACAGCGTGTAAGTCAGAGTGCCGTTATGGGTATTCCAGAGATAGATATTACCCGTTTCCCCCGCGGTAGCCAGCACCGAGCCATCAGGAGAGAAAGCCACACTGAATACTGGTCGGTTGGAAATCTCAAATGCCCGCAAAAAATTCCCGGTCTGTGCATTCCAGATCTGTGCGAATCCATCATCGGCTCCGGTTGCTACCCATTGACCATCAGGGGAATAGGTCACGGCATGCACTGCCGCCTTGTGCTCCAATCGCATCACAACAGAAGTCTTGGTGGCTATGTTCCAGAATTGGACATTGCCGTCTTCGCCGCCGGATGCCAGATATCGCCCATTAGGAGAGAAAGCCAGGCAGGTTGTAGGGTGTGTATTTCCAAGGAAATTGGTTAACAAACTGCCATTCAAGTTCCATATTTGTATATTCGCCCGCGTTCCCGTTGCCACGCTTTTCGCCGCCTCAGAATAGGCAATTGCCGTGAACGGTGATTTATACTGCAATGCAAGTGCTCGAAACTGCTGTGAGATGCCGGAACGGAGATCCCAAAGCCTGACCGTCTCGTCCTCTGAGCAGGACAACAGATGGTCCGCCGCGGCAAATGCTATCCCGGAGACATTCTTGCTGTGTTCTGATAGGACATTCTGCTTCTTCCCTCCCACCACTCTGAGCACCCAAATTTCACGACTGGCGCCGGCAATGGCTAGATATTTACCGTCAGGTGAAAACGAGAGACCCGTTACGGCCCTGAGCGTGCCAGAGTCTGTTGAAAAGTGAACGGAATGCACGGGTTGTAGACGGGAAACCCATGTGGCGTCGGGAGAAGCGCGAACCGCAGAAGATGGCGCGGCAACCGGCGCTGTGGTCACAAGTTTCTGCTGAGGGGATACTTCGTCGCTAACGCCGGCAACAATAGGAGGTGACGCCACAACGTTTACCGGTTTCTCTAGAGGCGCCGTTGCCACGGGCTTCTGCTCATCAGCAGCGAGCGCGGTATCCAGCGCCTGGCGAACCACATTCAGCTTGGAGCGCGCTTCAACCCACTGCCGCGTTTGAAGCTGCGCCAGAGCCTCTTGCAATTGCTGGCGCCAGTCTCCTAAAATGGCCTTCTGCGACAGTTGCGCAGCCTCGCGTCTGGCAAGGTCTTGCAGCTGCACTTCCAATGCCCGGCGTTCTTGCGCTAGTATACCCTGTTGCTCAGCGAAGCGTGTTTCCAACTGTGCCAGACGCTCCTGCTGCGAGGCAATCTCATCCGTCAATTTCCGTATTTCCGTTTCGCTGCGGCGCGCTTGCTCCAGCAATGTCGCCGCGTCACGGTAACCAGGGCAGATAGCTTCTAGCCCACGGAAGAGACGTTCAGCAGCGGCAAGATTTCCCTGCTCCAATTGCGTCTTGAACTGGGTATAGAGTTGCC
>JAFGFB010000182.1 GCA_016931315.1 Anaerolineae bacterium | reverse complement strand
GCGGTTGTACTCAACCGCGGTCGGCTGGGTGAGACAATACGTCTAGACACTTGAGCACGCTGAAGAGGCGCAGAGGGTGTTTTTTTTTGTGATTTTCGTGAACGGGGCTGCGCCCCCGTTCACGAAAATCACTCCTGCAGAAAGAAGGCACAGAGAGTTGATCGCTGATGAGGGTCGTTTACAAGATGGCGATCTTATTTTCTCCAATATTCTGTCGTATACCCAGATAAGGGGTGCGTTTCAACATCCCACCATGTCACTGGCGTGGTGGGTTCTACCAGAAACCACCATCAGCGTATCATTCGGTCTTAGCACAGTCCAGTATAGGCGGTGGTATCTTGGTAAAACGGGGGTGAAAATCTCGAAGATAATTGATTTTTGGCGGTGGGTCTGCTCCCCCTGTTAGGGAGCTTGCCCCCTGACACAATTATGCGTATAATGAAATTGAAAGGTGAGGTATTGGCGCTTGAATTGCAAATCGGAGTGGTGAAGCCAGTTCATCCTCACCTCAACATAGGAGGAAGAATGACTACACCCATTGACGTGTTACGAACGGCGGATCTTTTTGCTGGTCTCGATATCGAGCAGACAAAGGCACTCGCAGACTTGGGAGAGAAGCGCACCTTCCGGCGCAACGATATCATCGTCCGCGAAGAGGAAGCCGGGGATGAATTCTTCATTGTGCTCTCAGGGCAAGTTAAAGTCGGGTGCCTCGGGGCCGCAGATGGACCCACCCTGGTGCTCCTTGGTGCAGGACAGGGTTTCGGAGAAATATCCATGTTGGATTCCGGTCCCCGGTCAGCTACCATCAGCTGTGTCTCTGAGAGTGCTGAGGTGCTGATCATTCGCGGCAAGCTGCTATTGGACTATTGTGACCAAGAGCATCTCGTCGGCTACCGAATCATGTACAACTTGGCGCGCGATCTCGCCTTCAAACTGCGACACCGGAACATCTCGCTACAGCAGCGTGAGGAGTGCGAATCATGATTTACAAAGTGAGTTACGTCATTCCCAGTCATGCACACCCTGGCGCTATCGTCAACCAGACCACCATGCCCTATGTGGGAGAGAAAGTGCGCCTGGGTGAGGTATGGTGCGAGATTATCGAGACCAAGGATTTGCTGCCCCCCCACGGCGAGTTCGCTTATATTCACGTTACTTGCCGTATCATCCCCGAACCTAAACCAGAGGTTATCTCAGCATAGTAGTGGCGCTTCAATATGAAGCGCCACTATACCATGATCAGAGCCTTGCGCCTTTTCAACCGCTTCTAGGGTTATCGCATTTGATTGGTTTCGCCAACTGAGTTTGGCCTAAAGGCCAGGGCAAGTGGACGTTTTTGTAGTGAGGCAAAGCCTCACCACAAAAACCCCTTAAGAAGACCGCTTTGGTGGCACGACAAACCGTGCAGCAGGACGAAGTTTCCCAGATGCGATAGCCCTGCCTCAGAGGCCACTAAGAAGGCTGATCATCAAGCGGGAAGACACTTCCGCTTCAATCCATGCTGCCAGCAATAACAGCGGCAAAACCACGCTCAAGAAGAGTTTGCAATACTGTCCCAGGTCACGCGCCAGATCCATCATCCCGCCATCTTTCTCTGGCGGGCGCAAGAGCACGGTTCCGAGTCTAAGCGCATAAGCCGTCACCACGATAGCCGCCGTAATCTCAAAGATGCCATGTGGCAGCACGCCTGTTGCGAACAGCGACCAGGGATTGATGCCCATGCCCCCCATTTGTGGGACAAGATAAGCGATGATGGCTATCGGCGCCGCCAGCAGGAGCACGGCGACCACGCCGATGGAGAGAAAGCCCAGCAGGGTGGCGGTGAGCAACGAACGCAAATTGTGTCCCCAGATTGTCCATGTCGAGAACCCCGACAATAAGCCCGAGGCCTCGATTGCCTCTGAAAACGTTTCTAAGTCCGCATACTGAGAAAAATCCATCGCGGCGGTCGGTAATGGGAAGCGCTGCGCGGCCCACAAGCCAAACAGGGCGCCGCCCCCCAAAGCAACCAGAATTGTGAATACGAGATGCGGTCGCAGCAGGCGCAGCAAATGGGGAACTTCATACCGGTAGAGATGCCACAAGCCGTTCCGGGGCCAGAAGCCAGCCCAGAATGCTCGCAAGCCTTTGGTGAAGTTGAGTTGATCAATCTCCTGCCCCAATAAACGTTCGCGGTTGAAGAGCGCAATGCCCATACGCATGAATAGAGCCGTTACCACCAACAAAGCCAGAGCAATCAACCACAGACCAACAAAGTTGTTGAAAAGCAGCAATCCCGCTTCCGCCTGCAATAACAGCGCCATGGGAATAATGATAAAACTGGCAACCAGATTTGCCGCGCGCACGCTGGTGGATTGAGCCGAGACAATCACGGCGGCGCTCACCATCACCAGAGCCTGTGCCGTCGAGAGAACGAAGGCTACGAAGAAGAGCGAGACTGTGGGCCACCAGCCGAGAGTGAAACCGAGCAACAGCGTGTAGAAAATCATGCCGATATAGCTGGCAATGACCGGGGGAATGATAGCCGCCAAGGTTTTACCAATGTAAAGCTGCAAATCAGTGAGGGGTGTAGCCAGCAAAGGCTCCAGACTACGGCGCTCTTTCTCGCCCACAAAAGTCTCAAGGGCGATAACGAGCGAAAAAGTACTGGGGAAAAAGCCGACCACCAGCATCAAGAAGGGGAACATGCGTTCAATAATCAAGTTCGCGCCGTATTGATTGACAAAACTCAAACCCTCTGCTGCCGCGGTATTGGCGAGAAAGGGGAATACCGTAACCAGCAACAGAATCGGCGCCAGGATGCGCCAATCACGCATGGTATCTTTTATCTCGCGGCGCATCAACCCCAACGCCGGCTTAAACTCAGCCCACTGTACCCAGCGCCATTGCTGCGCCCACCAGGCACGCAACGAAACTTCTGGTTCCCCTTTGCCCTGCCCCATTGCCATACTCCTTCCTCGATATCACCGCAGGAATCCGTAAAGGTTTTTTTCGCGCGCGAAGCGCGCCAAAAAACTACAAAAGCCAATCCTCTTCGCCGGTTCGCAGTCGTTCACAAGACCGGCACAGTGTGAATTGGGAAACAGCTATGCGGCTGCTGCCGACGTGCCCTCAGACAAGCCTTGCTTATCTGCGACCACAGCGCGAGGTACAGCGCGCAGGTAAACGCTTTCAAGGCTTTGTGGCACTTCGCTGAGGGAAAAAACCGACATTCCCGCGGCCAATAAGGCTGCCAGGATTGCTGAATTAACCTCACCAGGGCGATCAGTGCGATAACGGATAAACTCCATTTTCGTGGAATCCACCCCCACGTCTTCTATCTGGGCGAAACGCGACACTAAAGACACAGCCCCATTCAGCCCCGGTTGCGAGAAGCGCACTTCCATGAGTGGGGCGCCCAGCAGCCGCGTTTTCAGCTCTGCAGGGCTTCCCTGCACCACGATGCGCCCTTGTCGAATGATGGCAATACGGTCGGCGAGTTCTTCTGCCTCGACAAGATTGTGGGTACAAATGATGATTGCTCGCTGGGTACTGCGGAGTTGCAGAATCGTATCACGCACCAGGCGCGCGCTTTGCGGGTCCATCGCTGAGGTGGGTTCATCAAGCAACAATACTGCCGGATCGTGCAGCAGGGTGCGCATCAAGGCTACTTTCTGCGCCATGCCCTTAGAATATTCTCCCAGGCGACGGTCCAAGACCCCGCTCATCTCGAACCAGTCTGCCAGGTCCGCAATCCGCGCCTGACGCGCTGCCGGCGCCAGGCCGCGCGCCTCACCAAAGAAGTCGAGATATTCTTGCCCAGACATGCGCTGGTATAATCCGGGAGATTCGGTGAGCACACCCACACGGCGACGGACTTCGAGACTCTGACTTGCCACATCATAACCGGCAACGGTAGCGTGTCCCGCAGTGGGCTTCAAAATCGCCGAGAGCATCCGTACGGTAGTGGTTTTTCCCGCGCCGTTGGGACCCAATAACGCCAGCACTTCGCCCGGTTGCACGGTGAGGTGGATACCATCTACAGCCAAAACGGTCTCAAACTGCTTAGTCAGGTTCACCATCTCGATCATTTCAAACCCCCCTCTAACCACACGCTCTCATTATACCATAGAAACGCTTGATTTGAGATACGAGTTTCAGCCCGGGTGCGTTTCAAAATGGGTATGAAAATTTCAGGCGTCCCTACAGGACGCAGAAGAAAATTGATTTTTGTGATGGGGCAAAGCCCCATCACAAAAATCAATCAAGGGGAAGACGTTTGCATGATAGTTGTCTTGCTTTTGCCCCAGAGTTGAAATGCCCCCTTCAGCTCGCATTCATCAGAATTCTCCTGGGGCAAATACGAGTGTGCAGGTACAACCAGAACGCGGGCGTCCGGTGAGATAAGGACGCCCGCGTTACTGGCTGAGTGACAAGATGTTATCGCAATCAATCACACCCAGACAAAACTATATCTGGCATTGATCAGCAATATGCGCCAGTTCACGTTCCAACAGGTAATTCAACACCGTACGGATGGCAACCAAAGCGCCTAATAACGCCAGGTCGCTCCACTTTGGTGAGAGCGCGGTCTTGAGAATATCCGCAGCAACCTGGAATTCCAAGCCCATCACCATACTTTGCCCCAAAGCCAACCGCAGTTGGGGAACATTAAGCTTCTCACGGCGGAAAAAGCCGTAGAGATATAAGCCGGTAGTGCGCAGCACTTCCAGGATGATGACCAAAGCACCACAAGCTTCGACCGCCGTCACCAGATAGGGGACCCAGGGTTTAAACAGTGTCTCCATCCCTCTCCTCAGCTTTCGATGCAAGCGCCCGCCGCCACCAATAGACGCAACCAAGATACGGAGTGCATGCGGTCTTTCATAACCGCACGCAAACCGTTCGATTGATCAGATGCCTTCACGAAGGCAGATTATCGGTCGCAACAAAGCGTACCTGCGTCAGCAAGCGTGACGTGAATCAGAAACGACGGCGCGCCGACGCCCATGCTCGTACTTGGAACATTCGCGAGCAAGCGTTAGCAAGCACGACGGTAATCACGAACGACGGCGCGCCGAGGCCCATGTTCGTACTTGG
>JAFGFB010000181.1 GCA_016931315.1 Anaerolineae bacterium | reverse complement strand
GTCTAGACGTATGGTCTCACCCAGCCGACCGCGGTTGAGTACAACCGCTTGAACTTCCCAATAAGCGGCAGCCTTTGTCCTATACCCAGGCTCATCGCATGGCCGTACATGGCGCGACAACGCGACATTGGGGCATTCGTAGCAGTTCAACAGGCTTCTGAACCCTTGTTACGGAAAGATTTCTCAGTAAACTCCGTGCCGGATAGCAGAGGCGCGGCATCCTGCCGCGCCTCTGCGCAAATCCCCCGACTCTCATCCAGCCCGTCACCCTGTGCAGTCCATCCATCTGCATTTTATCTGCATTCATCTGCGTCCCAAAAATCCATCCCACCCGGAAACTCCGTGCCCGAAAGCATTTCCTCCCCAGCCCGAATAACCGCAAAAGACAAATTCGGGGTATTGTGCGCCAATCCCACCTGCCCATCGCGGTCAACCATAATAATCCCCCCATACCCCCCTACCCGCTGCTCCAGCTGCGCAATCAGATGCTCGGCAGCTGCCTGCGGAGCCCAACCCTGCGCCAACAAATCACAGGCGCCTTTGCTAAGCACCAACCGCATCAACCGCTCCCCCCAGCCCGTTGCAGCTGCTGCGCCAGCGGCATTATCCGCATAAGCCCCGCAGCCCACCAGGGGCGTGTCGCCCACGCGACCGGGGCGCTTCTGCGGCGTCCCCCCGGTCGAGGTGCCCACAGCCAGATTCCCCGCCAGGTCGAGCGCCACCGCCCCCACCGTATCTGCCGGAAGCTGCATCCCCGGGGGCGTCCAGGTATCCTCCGGTATGGTCGCCGATCCCGGTTGCCCCAGCAGCTCCGCGGGATCACATAACGGAACGCCCAAAGCCTGCGCCCAGGCTTCAGCGCCATCACCCACAACAAAAGCGTGCTCATTCGATTCCATAATCCGGCGCGCGAGCGTGATGGGGTTGCGCACGCGTTTCACTGCCGCAACACCCCCCAATTCCAACGTGCGTCCATCCATGATGAAAGCATCCAGCTCCACTTCACCGTTCAGATTGGTATGGCTACCCAACCCCGCATCATAGACGGGATTATCCTCCAAAACTCGCACTGCAACCTCGACAGCATCCAGAGCCGTGCCGCCAGAGCGCAATACAGCCCAACCCGCGCCCGCCGCTTGCCGGCACCCCTCGTGAAAGGCTTCTCGCAACAGCGCAGGAATATGCCACGCTCCACCATGCACCACAATGACCGGTCGCTCCACCCTCAACCTCCCGATAATCCGACATCACCGCACACAGTAACCCTCTGCACCCCAACAAGCCATGCGGTCAACGCCAACAATACCCCCACATGGAGATGAACATTGTTGACATACAAATTGTCCACCATACTATGAACGCTGATTTGCGTCCAGGCGCCCACCAGACCCAACGCCAGCCCGCGCTGCCAGCCCGAAAGACTCCGCGTCGCCTGCCACAACCGCACAAAGATTGCCGCAAATAACAGCAAATACGCCCCCAAACCGATTAGCCCTGTCTCTGCCAGCAAATTCAGATAGAAATTGTGCGCATGCCCCAGGGCATAGGGCCAGTTCACCAAACGAAACAGCGGATAAGCCGCCTCATAATTACCAATGCCAACACCGGTCCAGAAATGCGTTTCCCACATGCCCAGCGCGGCTTGCCAGTGCGCCATGCGTTCGATAACGGCATAATTGGCATCATTGATGCCCACACCGCGCACATTCTCAAAACGCAGATAAGCCGCGAAGTCCGTCAACCGCGCCTCGACCGAAGCCGGCAGCGCATCCGTCGCCATCAACAACAACACCGCCCCGGCAAACACCACAACCAGCGCCATCCCCCACACACTGCGTCGCGGCAATAACGCCGCCATCGCCGCCAGCGCGGCGCCAAATCCCAACCACGCCCCCCGCGACCACGAGCCATACAGCCCACCCGCAATCACCAGCACCGCCCCACCCAAGAGCCACAACCACCGGGGCGCTGGCGCGCGCGCCAGAATCACCTCCCATAAGCTCACCAACAACAAACCGGTGAGCAATGCCCCCAGCAAGCCCAGAAAGCCGCCAAAGGGATTGGGTTGCATAAAAGTCCCATAGGCGCGGTAGATGCCGGGCGCAATCAAAAAATGGGATGGAGCCTCTCCGGCTAGCCGGTGTTGCCAGATACCCAACAACCCTTGCCCAACGCCAATCGCTCCCAGCGCGATAATTAACGCCATCACACGCAGTTGTGCTTTTGCACCCCGCAAGCGCTCACCGACCATCCACAAAGTCAACGCGACCTGGAGCCATTTAGCCCATTCCGTAAAACCGGCCCAGAGATCAAAAGGCGACCAGAGCGAGAGCAATCCGGCGCCCAGAAACAGCCACAGGGGCAAAGCCAGCGGACCCAGCGTCAGGCGCAGTTCGCGCCGCGCCAGCCCGCGCGCAATCCATCCGGCAACGCCCAGCATAAAAAGCCCTTGCCCTAATTGATCAGGAATACCGGGTGCATAAATCGCCAACCAGGCGCGCAGAGGACCAAAAAACAACCCCGCAATCACGCCCACCAGCGGCTCAAAGAAGCTCCCCACCGCCACACCCACCAGGAGGCACAGCAGCAGCAATTCCAGTGGCGCAAGCACCGCGATCAGCACGCCGCAGGCAAGCCCCGCTGCTACCCACAGCGCCGCACGCCAGAAATGAAAACGGGAGAGCCGCCAGAACAACCGGTCAATCAATACTCAACCCACTCTATCAAACTAGCCAGGCTTAGCGCATCATCATAGACGAACTTCGCGTTAAAGAAATCCCCTCCATCCGCTAACACGCGCGGCGCAAAAACAGCATCCGCCTGCGGAATAGGAAAATCGTGCAAATAGGTGGCGATAGGCGTCCAGGCCAACATGCCCTCGCGCAAGTCAGCGCATAGCTCTCCCGTAAAACGCTCCGCCACAAAAATGAAGAGGAACCATTGCCAATCAGCCCGCACCGAAACCTCGGTGCACAAGCCGCGAAACTGCAACCCCTCGGCGGTATATCCCGTCTCCTCGAGCAACTCGCGCCGCGCGGCATCGTAGGGCGATTCATGGAGCTCAATCTTGCCGCCCGGAGCGACCCACAGGCCCAAATTCGGCTCTTTGTTGCGGCGCATGAGGAGAACCTCATCGCCGCGTCGCAGATAAACCAGTACCGAGGGAATGCACGTCATCTCTGTCTATCCGATAGCTCGCGAAAATAAGCCGCAGTCCGCATTAAACCCTCCTCGACAGGCACAACCGGTTCCCAATCCAGAAGCGTGCGCGCATGGGTGATATCCGGACAGCGCACCTGCGGATCATCCTTAGTGCGCTCATCGGTCGGCTCCACAAAAACGATTTCCGAAGCGCTACCCGTTGCCTGAAGCACTTTCTGCGCAAATTCCAGCACCGTGAACTCATGTGGATTGCCCACATTGACCGGCTCATAGACGTCAGACGCCATCAGCCGGACAATACCTTCCACCAAATCATCCACATAGCAGAAAGAGCGCGTATGCGTGCCGTGGTCATAGACAGTCAGCGGTTGGCCGTGCAAAGCCTGATTGATGAAGTTCGGCACAACGCGCCCATCATCAAGACGCATGCGCGGCCCATAAGTATTGAAAATCCGCACGATACGCGTATCCACATCATGATAGCGATGATACGCCATGGTGAGCGCCTCGGCAAAACGCTTGCTCTCATCATACACACCGCGCGGGCCGATAGGATTCACATTGCCCCAATAATCTTCCGTTTGTGGGTGTACCAATGGGTCGCCATAGACTTCAGAGGTGGATGCGAGCAAGAAACGCGCGTGTTTTGCCAGCGCCAGGCCCAACGTGTTGTGCGTGCCCAATGCCCCCACCTTCAGAGTCTGAATCGGGAAGTGCAAATAATCCACCGGGCTAGGTAATGAAGCCAGATGTAGCACCATATCCAGGTGCCCGGCGACGTAGATGTAGTGGGTCACATCGTGCTTGATGAAATGAAAACGTGGGTGTCCCGCCAGATGTGCAATATTCGCCGTCGAACCGGTGCTGAGGTTATCCATTGCAATAACCTCGTGTCCCGCACTCAAATAACGGTCAGCCAAATGCGAACCGATAAAACCAGCTCCGCCTGTGATCAGAATGCGCATCATCATTGCTCCTTGTCTGAAAGTGACCTTGGCATTATACTCCAATAAGATTCAAAATAAAAAACGCTTTAGGCAGGCTGACAACCGGTCACTTTGCCTGCACTCGCGACGAAATTCCATGGAGGCGCCGTGGGAAAGACCTTATTATTCACCGGACACCCACAATCAGGTAAAACAACCGTTATTCGCAAAATCATCGCCGGGCTGGGTGCTCAGGCAGGTGGCTTTTTCACTGAGGAAATCTTCGGACCTGGAGGACGCCAGGGCTTTGAACTCTTCACCCTGGAAGGGCAGCGCGCGCTTCTCGCGCATAAAGACCTGCGTGGAAACAATCTTCCCCGAATTGGGCGCTACGGCGTCAACCTGAACACACTTGAAGATATCGGCATTCCGGCTCTGCTCAAGGCAGCAGCCGCCGGGAAGGTCGTCATCGTGGACGAAATCGGCAAAATGGAGCTACTCTCACCGCGATTCCGCGACACCGTCCTGCAACTGATTCTGGGCCCGGCAGTCATCATTGGCGCCATCATCTACAAACCCCAGCCCCAGGCAGACCTGTTCAAAAAACTAGCGCAAGTCACCCTGTGGGAAGTCAACCAGCGCAACCGCGACCAACTACCCCAAATGGCGCTCGAGTGGCTCGCCAAACAGTACAAACTCTGAATCCCCGCACATCCCCCAAATGACTGGCTCAACCTGCTAACAGCGTTTCCAGAAACGCTGGACAAATGTGCTTAGGGTTTTGGAAGCGGGTCGCTGACCGAGCGGAAATTGAGCGTATAACACCACCAATTCCCATACTGCCCAGCGGCTTCAAATCCGGCAGCCCGCGCCCACGCAGTGGTGGTCGCGCGGAGCGGATAGTCGGGATCAAGGAATTCTTCGGTCATCGAAACGACGCCGCCCGGTTTGAGCACTCGGCGAACCTCGCGCAACGCGCGTACAGGGTCGGGGACTTCAGGCAGTACCGTGATGAGGTAGGCGCGATCCACGCTCGCGTCTTCTAGCGGCAGATCGTAGGCACTGGCGACATGGGTTACTACGTTGGTCACGCCCGCGGCCTGCACGCGCGATCGCACCTGTGCGATCATCTCCGGCTGGATGTCCACAGAGATGACCTTGCCCTCAGGCCCCACGCACTGCGCGGCTTCCAGGGTGAAAGCGCCTGGACCGGGGCCAAGCTCCAATACCGTCTCGCCGGCGCGCAACCCCGCGCGAGCGAGCGCGTGACGCACTTCCCAACGGCGCAAGGGGTTGTCCACGAGCCAACTCAGCGCAAAAGGGCAGGGTACGCCATCGCCCTTCTTCACAAACCGCACAATAAACTTCATGACAAAGAGCCAGAAAAACAGAATCCCGCCAGGCACGACCAGTATCCATAGCCAGTTACATTTTTTCATCGCGGCCCCCTTCGCCACACGTCCGCTCGGTAAAGCGCGGCGGCCAGGCCGGTGACGCGATGCCTTTGCGCTGAATGTGAAAATCGCAGCAGTCGCAGCCCCATCCCAGCGTCTTGGTCCGCACCAGGCCCATCCCACACGCGGCAAACGTTACGTAGTCCAGATTGCAAAGGTAGGGTGTCAGTTCTTCTGCGCCCTGACTGCGCATAAACTTGTCAATGCCGCACTCGGTATAGGTCATGGCGACGTCAAACGTTTGCCCATCGCCTTCGATGACCTCAAACACCCAGTCGCCGGGATAACGGCGCGCCTGCGATGCCTGCGCGCGGACCTGCATCTTTCGAACGCGCGCCGGAGAGTACGCAAACTGCCCCATCCAGCGCCGCACAAATGCCGGAATCTGCTTCAATTTACGTTCCTGCGCCAGGCAGCTCAACTCGCCGACCTCTTCGACCGCGCCCCCCTGTGCTTGCAAAGCACGATAGAGCGCCAGCACGTAACCAGCCCTCACCAGGTTGGTGGTCAACGGATTGGCTTTTCCGCCAATATAGGGAAATTGCGGCAACAACTTCTCGTATTCGGCCAACGTATCCTGCCGGATTTTGATGGCGAGCTGTTCGCCATAGCGCGCAGCCAGCTCAGGCTGCATCAATTTGGCGAAGCCGGCTAGCTCTTTAAGCAATTTATCCTTCTGCGATGAATAATACCAGGCCTGTTCCATAGCTAACCTCCCAGTTTTTCGATGTGTCTAACCGCCTCAAGATTTCGACTAATCTAAATCACAATTTTCATCATACAAAATGCCAGCATTTTGTCAATTTTCCCCAAACAATCTGTCCTCTACCCCATTCGACGGGCGTTTCACCTTTAGGGCAAAACCAAGACGACGATCATGCAAACGCATTTCCTTTAATGGATTTTTTGCGGTGGGGCTTCGCCCCACCGCAAAAAATCCACTTTCTCCCACCCCCATTTTGAAACGCACCCCACCGGGTTGGTAATTTCACAAAAGTCATGCTACAATAGAAACGTTTGAAAGCATTTTGCGTATAGAATGTAGGTAGAAGCAATTCTAGACTACATTCAAATTCAACTCGAATACCAAAACTTTAAGGAGGGCTGGAATGAGTTTACTCGATCGCATCAAGAGCAATATGTTTGGCTTGGAGCGCGGTGTGGCAGATGTGCTGCCCGGCTACAAGGGCTACAAGCAAAAGGAACTCCGCCGCGAAGCGGACAAACTCCTGCGCGAAACCCTTGCGGCACGCATCCGAACCGTCAAGACCCAGCTGGATGGGTTTCAACAAGACCTGATCTCCACAGGAAATTTCGACCTGCTGGATGAGACTGGCAGCGCCGCGACGCAGCTCCAAACCTTCATTGATCGCGTCCGAACTGCGGCGTATGGCTACAGTGGTTTCTTTGATGCGGTACGCGTCAAAGAAGAAGCCCTGGATCAGGTCTACGCCTTTGACGCAGCACTCCTGGACTACGTTGACCGCATCGAGGGTGCCATCGGACGCGCCCGCGAAGGCATCGGCGGCGAAGACCTCCGGGCGCAGGTTCTCATGATCCGCGACCTCGCGCGCGAAGCCAACACGACCTTCGATGAGCGCAAAGAAATCCTGACTGGCGGCTACGAAGTGGGATCAACTTCCCCTGAAATGTAATCAGACACAGACCGTGATCAAGGAGGATATACTAGATGGCACGCATTTTTGATGTTATCGAATACGTAGATGAGGGGCGTCAAGAAATCGTCAACCGGATTCCCGAACGCGGCTCCGGTGATTTCCGCATCGGCAGCCAGCTCATCGTTCGGGAATCGCAAGCCGCGGTCTTCTACCGCGATGGCAAAGCCCTGGACACCTTTGGCCCTGGGCGCCACACGCTGACCACCGCCAACATTCCTTATGTGGTGGACTTGATTGGTAAGGCTTTCTCCAATCAGACCCCCTTCAAGGCCGAAGTCTACTTCGTCACCTTGCGCGAACTCACGGACATGAAATGGGGCACACCTAATCCCATTACGATCCCCGACCCGATTTTGGGCATGGCCCGGGTGACCAGCTTCGGCTCTTACGCTTTCCAGGTCACTGACCCTCAGCTCTTTGTTGCCAAAATCGTCGGCACGCAAGGGCTTTTCCGCACGCGCGATATCGAGAGCTTCTTCCGCAGCATCATCCTCACCAAGATGACCGATCTCATCGGTGAGATGAAGAAATCCGTCATTCAAATGGCGGCCTTCGTAGAAGAACTGGCCGCTGGCGTGCGTGCCAAGGTCGCCGAGGAATTCGCCGCTCGTGGTGTATCGCTGACCTCCCTCTACATCGAATCCATCGCGCCCACCGAAGAAACCGCCAAAGCGATTGATGCCCGCGCCTCTATGGGCGCCATCGGTGATATGGGCGCCTACATGCAATACCAGGCGGCTCAAGCCTTGCGCGAAACCGCCCAAAAGCCCGGCGGTGGCGGCGCTGCCGCAACTGGCGTTGAGCTGGGCGCAGGTCTCGGGTTGGGCGCCGCGATGGCGCAGATGGTCACCCAGGCCGTTCGCCCTCCCGCAGCAGCCCCGGCAGACCCGGCAGCCCCTGCGGCTCCAGCGGCTCCAGCGACTCCCGCCAACCCCACCACACCCGCCGAAATTCAGGCCTTCCTCGATAACCTGGATATGCGCCTGGCTAATGGCGAATTGAGCGAAACCGTCTATCAGCGCCTCTATGATAAATGGGAACAGCGTCTCAAGAACCTGTCCCAAACGCCTTAGTGAGCTAAACCCTCGCACCCAAAGCCGCCCGGGCGCACAGTCACTGGGCGGCTTTGCCTTCCAGGCCTGATTTTTGGCGGCGGGACAGAGTCCCGCCGCCAAAAAACTATAGGTGCAAAACTGGCTAGATAGCTTGAAAAAACCTCTGTGCCTTCCCCCGCAAGTGTGATTTTTGCGGGCTGCGCCCGCAAAAATCACAAAAAAAAACGTAACTATTCAGTCGTCGTCCAAAACTAAGGTTTTTCTAATGCC
>JAFGFB010000180.1 GCA_016931315.1 Anaerolineae bacterium | reverse complement strand
GGCATTAGAAAAACCTTAGTTTTGGACGACGACTGAATAGTTACGTTTTTTTTTGTGATTTTTGCGGGCGCAGCCCGCAAAAATCACGCTCGCGGAGAGAGGCGCAGAGGTTTTTTTGAGTGATCTAGCCGATTTTGCCACTGTAGTTTTTTAGGGAGGCGCTTTGCGCCTCCCTAAAAAACAGAAAACGACTCTCTTCGCCTGTTTGCAAAACCTCTTTTGGTTTCCCCAATAATCTGTCGTATACCCGTTGGTAATTCCCATTGTGCGCATGTGCAAAATAGGGTATAGTGGTCGTGAGCGTATTCGATTTCCTTAAGGGTGGGTCATCATGTTCATTCTCGGTGCATTTGCGATTATTTGGGATATAGAACACCGGGTGTTGCTGTGCCACCGGCGCGACTTCGATGCCTGGAATCTGCCCGGAGGGCGTGTGGAGAGCGGCGAACTGCCTACGGAGGCGGTCGTCCGCGAGGTGCGTGAGGAAACTGGATTGGAGGTCGTCATTGAGCGACTGGTGGGTATCTATGGCAAAGCGGATAACCGCGATGAACTGGTCTTTGCCTTTGTCTGTCGTGTGATAGGGGGCGTCCTCCACGCCACCGAGGAATCAAGCGCGTGCGAGTATTTCGATCTCGCGCATCTCCCCCCGACTACGCTGCCCAAGCATGTGGAGCGCATCCACGATGCTCTGGAGGTCGCGCATCCACCGGTGTTCCGGCGCCAGACAGCGCCCTCACTCCGCCCTCCTGTGAGCACCTCACGCTGAAGCTCGTGGGTCCCGGCGCGCAATCAGGCATTGGTTGGCGCGCCTTTGCATATCGAATTTGATATCAGGCAATTTCCGCTTTTTTCAACCGCAGGCTATTGGTCACCACAAACACACTGCTGAATGCCATCGCACCTGCCGCGAGCATGGGGTTGAGCAGACCCAGAGCCGCTGCCGGGATGAGGATGATGTTGTAGAAGAAAGCCCAGAAGAGATTTTGCTTGATGGTGCGCAAAGTCTTGCGCGAGAGCGCAATGGCTCTCACTACGCCGCGCAGGTCTCCAGACATGAGCGTGATGGGGGCAGCGGCAATAGCGACATCCGTGCCGGTGCCAATCGCAATGCCCACGTCCGCTTGTGCCAATGCCGGGGCATCATTCACACCATCGCCTACCATCGCCACTACGGGTGCAGTCTTGGTGCCTGGGGGTGGTGTCTGCAATTGTTTGATTTCGGCGGCTTTGCCTTCGGGCAACACTTCTGCCAGCACACGGTCAATGCCTGCCTGCCGCGCAATGGCTTCAGCGGTTTTCTGGTTATCTCCGGTGATCATGGCGACGTGCAAGCCCATACGTCGTAAGTCTGTGATGGCTTCGGCAGAGCCTTCTTTTAGCGTATCGGCGACAGCGATGACGCCGCGCACCGCGCCATCTATTGCCACGAGCATGGCGGTTTTTGCTTCAGCTTGCAGGCGGTCCACCTCCGACAGCAGGCCGTTGAGTGGGTAACCGCGCGCTTCCATCATGCGGCTATTGCCCACGCTGACCATGTGTCCATTCGCCTCCGCACTGACGCCGCGTCCCGCTTCAGCTTTGAAGCCCGCAATCTCGAAGAGTTCCAACCCGCGTGTCGTGGCTTCTGCCCAAATTGCTTCACCCAGGGGATGTTCACTGCCCTTTTCTACCGATGCTGCCAATCGAAGGAGCTCATCCTCCGGCAGCTGGTCCGTGACAATATTCGTCACTGCTGGTTGCCCTTTGGTGATGGTGCCGGTTTTGTCGAGCACCACCACGGAGATATGCCCGGCGCGTTCCAGGGCTTCACCGCTCTTCAGTAAAACCCCCAGTTCTGCACCTCTGCCCGCGCCAACCATCACTGCGGTTGGGGTTGCCAGGCCCATCGCGCAGGGGCAGGCTATCACAAGCACTGCCACCATATTGATGAGCGCGCGGGTGAAGCCGTTGATATCCGCGTTTTCTGGCAGCGCCGGTCCCAGAAAGAACCAGCCCAGGAAAGTGAGTCCCGCGATGCCGATGACGATGGGCACAAACACCGCCGAGATCCGGTCTGCCAGTTGTTGTATAGGGGCTTTGCTGCCCTGCGCTTCTTCGACCAGGCGGATAATCTGTGCGAGTGCAGTCTCACGGCCCACTTTCGTTGCCTCGAACTTGAGCAAGCCCTGCTTGTTGAGTGTGGCGCCAGTGACAGGATCGCCAGGTCCCTTCTCCACAGGCAATGATTCGCCGGTGAGCATGGATTCATCCACCGTCGAGCGTCCCTCGATGACGACGCCATCCACGGGGATTTTCTCGCCAGGGCGCACCAACACGCCATCGCCCACGTGTACTTCATCTACTGGCACTTCTATTTCCACCCCGTCGCGTATCACCAGCGCCGTCTTTGCCCGCAGCCCCAGCAGTTTCTTGATTGCTTCGGAGGCGCCGCCCTTCGCGCGCGCTTCCAGCAGCTTGCCCAGGCGGACCAGTGTGATAATGACGGCTGAAGTCTCCAGGTAAACATGCCCTTCCAGCCAACCAAAGACGATGGGGAGCGAATAGAGATATGCGGCCGTTGAGCCGAGCGCGATCAGGACATCCATATTGGCGGCGCCGTTGCGGAGCGCTTTGATTGCCCCGGTATAGTATTGCGCACCGACGTAGAACTGCACCGGCGTCGCGAAAGCCAGCATCATCCAGTGTACCCAGTCTGCGTGCGCCCACATGCCAAACAGGCCGAAGTCGCGCGCCATTGAGAACAGGAAGAGTGGCAGGGTAAAGATAAGCCCTGTGATGAGCATCCGCTTCTGGTGCGCAATTTCAGCTGCGCGAGCCTGAGCTTCAGCATCATCGGCGCCGCCGCCCAATTCGAGCGCTTCGAAGCCCGCCTGTGCCACGGTTTTGCGGAGTTCCGCCTGGCTGACGATGGTTGGAATGTAGCGGATACGAGCTTTCTCGGTCGCGACTGCAACCTGTGCTTCGAGCACTCCCTCCAGTTGCAGCAGGGCTTTTTCCAGTCGTGCGGCATCGTTGGCGTCAGAAAGCCGCTTGATGATGAGCTCGGCTTCACCGGTAGCGATGCCGTATCCGGCGCGTTCGATGCGCGCGGTAATGTCGGAGAGGCCCACCAGTGCCGGGTCGAAGAGCACAGTAGCACGCTCCGAGGAGAGATTGACTACCGCATCTTGCACGCCGGCTTGCTTCTTTAAGCCGCGCTCGACCGTTGCTACGCAATTCGCGCAGGTCATGCCAGTGATGGGCAGGGTCAGGTGTTTGGGTTCAGACATGGGCGTATTCTGTGTTGTGTATTATGCTACAGGATAATTGATCTCTGCCAGCAGCGCCTTGATCGCCTCTTCTGTTGCCGGGGCATCGAAAGTGATGATGGCTTCCTTGGTCTGTGGGTCGGCTTCAACGGAGCGTACACCTTCCAATTCGCCCACTTCCATCTTGATGGTGTGGACGCAATGCTTGCAGGAAATATTCGGGATTGTATAACTAACGGTTGTCATGTTTGGCCTCCATGGCGTGAATTCTGAGGACACATTGTCCCAATACTGACTTGTTACGGTTTCTTTTTAAACTTTTGTTGCTGCCTCGAAAACGGCGGTGATTTCCTGGAGCACACGCTCGCGTTCTTGTGGGTCCTCGCCGCGCACCGCCGTAACGACGCACGAGTTGAGGTGCTCCTCGAGAATCTGCACGCTGATTTTATTCAGCGCTGCTTGCGCTGCCTGTATCTGGCGGATTACGTCTATGCAGTAGGCGTCTTCCTCCAACATGCGCTGAATCCCGCGCAGATGCCCCTCCGTGGTCTTGAGCCTTCGAAGCGCATCTTCATGGTGTGCGCCGTGGCGTGTATGTTCGGCATGGTCGTGTTCGTGCATCGTCTTCAATCTCCTTTGTGTACCCCCCCCCATATAGGGGGGGGTATCTCTATTCTATCTTTTTTCTTGTGGCCTGTCAAGGGGAAAATGAAAGGATGAAAGGGGGCAACTTTCGCCTGTGCTCTTTAGCGGCGCCTGAGGTTGTCGCCCCCGATATGCGAACGTTGGCGTGGTCCCGCGAGCTGCTCTTTGTCGCGCTGATCGTGTTTGTTTCGGTGTCGAGCAATATGGCGCTCGGCTATCTGGCAGGGATGGCGATATATGATCTCGCCCGGTTGCGGTGGAGCCCCGCTTTGAAAGTGTAGCGCGAGGCGTACCAATTGTTGCGTTGCGACTCTGCCCAACGTGTTGGGGTCGCGGAATACGTGCGTGCGTCCACCTGGGGCGCTTCCCTGGCTTTCAGCCCTCCAATACAATGCCCACAGGGCAATGGTCGCTGCCCATGACTTTGGGAAGGATAAAGGCGTCACGCACGCGCGGCAGCACTTCGGAAGCGACAAAGACGTAGTCAATGCGCCATCCGATATTACGCTCACGGGCACGGGTAGCGACTGACCACCACGTGTATTGTTCGGTGGTATTGGGGTGGAAAGCGCGGAAGGTATCCACGTAGCCTGCCTCGGCAAAGCGATCCATCCACGCCCGTTCCTCCGGCAGAAAACCCGAGGCGTTGCGGTTGGGACCTGGGTGGCTAAGGTCAATTGGGCGATGTGCGGTGTTTACATCTCCGCAGAAGATAACGGCTTGCCCCGACCGGCGCAGGGCTTCACAGCGCTCCAAAAAAGCCTCGTAAAACGCCAGCTTATAGGGTACTCGCTGTAGGTCACGGCGTCCGTTGGGAAAGTAGCAGTTGATCAGCGTGAAGGTCTCATAGCGCGCAATTTGGGTCCGCCCTTCCTGGTCGAATTCGGCGATGCCGATGCCTGTGCTCACTTCCAGTGGACGAATGCGGCTGAGCAGCCCCGTGCCGCTGTAGCCCTTCCGTGTCTCTGCGGGATGCCAGTGAGCATAATAGCCGGGCAACTGCACGATTCCCTCGGGCAGGTCTGCTGCTTCTACGCGCGTCTCCTGCATGCAGAGAATATCTGGTTGTGCTTGTTGGAACCAGGGCAAGAAGCCTTTGCGCGCGACCGCGCGCAAGCCATTCACGTTCCAGGAAAGTAGGGTCAATTCTGTCATCATGCGTCTCACACAGTGAACACGGAGGACGTGCGTCCTCCGTGTTCACTGGTGTTTGAATCTAGCTCAGCAGCTGCTCCAGGCGGGTAACCATATCTGCCAGGATGCCAAAAGTAACCTCAACAGCTTCTGGTGTGGTGAGATCCACCCCCGCCAGTTTGAGGGCATCCAGCGGGTACAGGGCGCTGCCGCTTCTGAGGAATTGCGTGTAACGCTCAACAGCGGGTGTGCCGTGGTCCAAAACACCGCGCGCCAGGGCATGCGCCCCGGAAATGCCGGTGGCATATTGAAAAACGTAGTAATCCACAAAAAGGTGCCCAAAAGTAGCCCAGGTAATGCCCACGCGGTCGCGGTCAACGACCATCTCATTGCCGTAGCCCTCAGTGAACAAATCTGCCATCAACGCGATCATATCATCCGCTGTTAATCCTTCACCTCGCTCCACCCGTTGATGCGTCTCGAGCTCGAAACGCGCCAGTGTGGGCATGATAAAGAAATAACGGTGGAAGTTGGACATCGCCTCTTCAATGAGGCCTATCTGGAAGGCCGGATCGGTCTGCGTGCGCAACAGATGGTCGCGCACGAGCGCTTGATGGAAGTTGGAAGCCACTTCTGCCACAAACATGGAATAGTCTGCATAGATGACGGGCTGGTTCTGCCAGGTGAGATACGAATGCATGGAATGCCCTAATTCGTGCGCCAGTGTGCTCAGGCTGAAGAGGTCGTTGTTGTAGCTCAGCATGATAAAGGGATAGGTTCCGGGCCAACCGGAGGAGAAGGCGCCCGCACGCTTTCCTTGATTGGGCAGCACGTCTACCCAGCGTTGTTGAGTGCAGCCACGGCGAACCGTCTCCACATACTCCGTTCCCATCGGGACCAGACCCTCGCAGACGAGCTCTACCGCACGCTCGTAGGGGATAGGTGCAAGCGGTGTTTTCTGCAAGGGCGCCCAAATATCGTAGGGGTGCAGGGTTTCCACGCCAAGGGCTTTGCGGCGCAAGGCCCAGTAGCGGTGCCACGTGGGCAGGTTCTTCCGGAAGGTGTCAATCAGGTTGTGGAAGACGGCTTCGGGAATGTCGTGAGCGAAGAGCGCTGCCTGGAGTGTGGAGTCGTAGTTTCGCGCGCGCATCATAAAGACGTTCTGCTTGAGGGAGGTGGTCAGTGTGGCGGCTAGCGTGTTTTTGTGCGCCAGGTACAGGTCGGCGTAGTGTTCCCATGCTGTGCGCCGCGCTTCGCGGTCGGCGCCGCCGAGAATCTTGTCCAGGGTTCCCTGTGTTACGGGAATTCGGCTGCCATCATCCGCTAGAGCTGGCTCAAATTGAAAATCGGCATTGGTCAACATGCCAGCGGCGGTCTCCGCGCCGCCGAAGGGGTCCATCAGCATGCCCAGCAGCGCCTCTACTTCGGCAGAGCGCACGTGCTTTTGCTGGCGGAATAGATCGTGGATGAAATGTTCCATAAAAGCCAGGCGTGGCTCCTGCTCTATCCAGGCGCGCAGTGTTTCTTCGGCAATTGTCAGTAGCTCGGGATTGAGGAAGGCAATCGTCGCCATGGCGTGTCCCATCAAGCCCTGCGAACGGCCATCAGCGGCGGCAGCCCAGGAATCGTTCATATCCACAGCGTGTTCCATGCTGGCGTAGAGATAGAGCTTGCCTATGCGGCGATAGAGCGCCTCGAAGGCGGTCATTGCTTCGAGGAGGGTGGCGGGACCTTCGGCTAGCCGGCCCTGGAAGGCGCTGAAGGCGGGAATGCTTGCCATCGCCGAAGTGAATTCGCTTTCCCACGCCTCGCGTGATGGGAAGACGCTGGGAGCATTCCAGGTATACATTTCGGGGACTTCATGACGCGAAAGCACAGCGTTTTGGGTCATCGAATAACTCCTTGATTAATATGAGAGAAATGTAGGGTGTGACCTACAGTGTGATATTCGACAGCATCACAGAATCCTGTTATGAGAAATACTTTAGCCCAAGCTTGTGCTTTGTCAACAGGAACAAAGTATTCGTTCGGGGTTGATACAGCAATCCATCCGCACAGCGAGCCTTACAAAGGATGCAGAACCTCGTTGAACTGCTAAGAATGCCCCTGTAGGGATTTCGTAGCAGGTCGCTGACCGAAATCGCGCTATGCGCCTCACGCACCATCTGAAGCGGGAGCAAGGCATTCGTCCGGGGTTG
>JAFGFB010000179.1 GCA_016931315.1 Anaerolineae bacterium | reverse complement strand
CCTAATTCAAACTCTGGTGACTCTCTCCTTCGCGTCGATCTCCCCTTTCCCTCATCAGGACTTCACTTATGGGTAATCACCAATCATCTCAGTGTTGACATTGGGCGTGGAATCCGGCGGACAGGTACGCATCGAGGTTGAAGGCGAGGACGAAGAGGCGGCAGCCCTGGCCCTGCAGACTCTCATCAACGAAGGCCTGGGCGAAGGCAAAAGCGCCGCTGGCGTTGAAGAGAGCGCAAAGGCCGCGCCTGCGGTCGCCGAGAAGCCTGTGGAGAAGGCGCCTGCCCCCGCAGCGACTCCCGTAGCAGCTGGGGGACTACCGCAACGGCTGACGCGAGGTATTCCTGCTGCCCCCGGCTTCGGCATTGGCTCTATCTTCCGCCTCGAACGCGCCAAACTGACCATGGACGATACTTTCACCAGCGCCAATCAAGAGCGCACACTGCTTAAGAAAGCGCTTGAAGGCGCAAAGGAGCAGTTGCGGCAACTTCACACACAGCTGCTGGGGCAAGCTGTTGCCAGCGAAGCTGCCATCTTCGAAGTGCATCTTGAAATCTTGGAAGACCCTGATCTTCTTGAGGCCGTCTACGCCAACATTGACAAACAGAAAAACGCTGCGCACGCCTGGCAGGCGGCCATTGAGACCCGCGCCAAAACCATGGCCACGCTCAACGATCCCCTGCTTGCCGCCCGCGCTGCCGATATCCACGATGTGGGCTACCGGGTACTCCGGCTACTGGTCGGCGCAGATGAACAGGATGCGGTGCAGCTGCCCGACCATCCCGTGATCGTGCTTGCCTTTGACCTTTCACCTTCGGATACAGCATCTCTGGACACCAAACGCGTGCTGGGCTTCTGCACTGCCGGGGGTGGACCGACCGCCCATTCCTCCATCATCGCCCGGGCGCTGGGCTTTCCGGCAGTTGTAAGCGCCGGCGAGGGCATCATGCAAATCGAGAACGGTACGCTCGCCATCCTCGATGGCACCGCTGGCACCCTGGTCATCGAACCCGACCCCGAGACCCTCGCGCGCGCGCACGAAGCACAGCAGCTCTATCAAGCGCGGCGTATTGCTGCCCAGGCTGCATCCGCAGAACCCGCCATCACCCGTGATGGACACCGGGTGGAAATTGTCGCCAACATTGGGGGAATTGCCGATGCGCGTAAGGCGCACGCAGCCGGCGCTGAAGGTGTGGGACTGCTGCGCACCGAGTTCCTATTCCTTGAACGCACCTCCGCACCCACGGAAAATGAACAATTCGAGGTCTACCGCGACATTGCGACCGCACTCGCGGGCAACCCCGTGATCATCCGCACCCTCGATATTGGCGGCGACAAACCCGTGCCCTATACATCACCATGCTGCCGGAGGAGAACCCCTTCCTCGGTGAACGAGGTATCCGCCTGTGCCTGGCGCGCCCCGAGCTGCTCCGGCAGCAGGTGCGGGCGATTCTGCGCGCCGCGCCCTACGGCAAGCTCCGCATCATGTTCCCGATGGTCGCGGATCTTTCGGAATGGCGTGCGGCCCGCGCCATTGTAGAAGAACTGCGTGCGGAGCTCTACACACCGCAAATTGAGCTCGGCATCATGATCGAGGTCCCGGCAGCCGCCTTACTCGCGGATGTCTTTGCCGCTGAAGTGGATTTCTTCTCCATCGGCACCAATGATCTGACGCAATACACTCTGGCAATGGACCGTGGACACCCCAACCTGGCGGGCAAATCCGATGACTTACACCCTGCAGTTCTGAAGCTGATTCAGCGCACTGTAGAGGCAGCGCACGCCGCGGGAAAATGGGTGGGCGTGTGTGGTGAGCTGGGCGCCGATCCACAAGCCGTGCCTATCCTCATCGGTTTAGGGGTAGATGAGCTCAGCATCAGCATCCCGGCGATTCCCATGGTCAAAGCCCAGGTACGCGACCTCACCCTCGAAGAGGCGCGCCGCCGGGCGCAGGAGGCGCTTGCCTGCGCCACCGCCCCCGAGGTGCGCCGCAAAGCCGCGAACGCTTAACCCTAAATATGCGCACAAAGTTCAAGGCGGCAGATGCTATGCTCTGCCGCCTTGACGGCGCCACTGCACCTCGCTCAATCCGCAGATACATCGTAGCAAGTCCTGGAATTCAGGCTTAGGATTGCCCTCCAGTCGCTTGCATCATCCGAGGTCCCCAAACCGCCATCAGCACCGCGGCTATCAATGCCATGACCCCGCCGAAATAGAACGGCGCCGAAGCACCGAAACCACCCCAGTCCCAGGCGCCCTCCCACAGAATTCCTGCAATCAGCGAGGCAGGAAGATCCAAAATCCCCAAGACGGCGTTGTAGGTTCCGTACGCCGTGCCGCGTAACGTCTCGGGCACCAGGTCAGCGACCATCGCCTTGGTTGTGCCATAAGCCAGGCCGTAGTAAAGCCCATAGATGGCGTAGAGCACCCAAATATGCCAGCCTTTTCCGGCGAGAGCAAATCCCAGGTAAATGGCGGCATAAACCAACCAACCCCCAATGATCATACGACGCCGCCCAATCTTATCCGAGAACGCTCCGGCGGGCGCGCTGACCAGCGTGTACACCGCATTGAAGGTGATCAACATGCCCAAAATTCCCATGATGCTCAATCCGCGTTCCTGTGCGCGCAGCACCAGGAAAGCATCCGAGGAGTTGCCAAGGTCAAAGAGACCCACGATGAGCATGAAGACCAGGAAAGGCTTTCCCAATCCCCGAAAGGAAATCCTTGGCAGCTGGCGCACCTTAGTTACCGGAACATCTCTGGCGCCAACCGCCAGCGCAATAACTGCCAGCACTGCTGGGATCAGACTGATGAGCACAACGGTCTGGAACGTGCTCCGCGTCAGTTCACCGGCTCCGCGCTGTGCCAACCAGACCACCAGCAGCGCAATCACCAATCCCAGCATCGCTCCCGCAGTGTCCGCAGCCCGGTGAAAGCCAAAAGCCAGCCCCCGCTGCTTTTCCTCAATGCTATCGGCTACCAACGCGTCGCGCGGCGCAGTGCGCACCCCCTTGCCCACCCGGTCAGCCCAGCGCACCCCCGCCACCATGCCCCAGGTATTTGCAAAGTAGAAAAAAGGCTTAGCCAGCGCCGAAAGTCCATATCCAACCACTGCGAGCGTCTTACGTGCGCGCAATTTATCCGAGAGCCACCCCGAGAAAACCTTGAGCACGCTCGCCGTCGCTTCGGCAATACCCTCGATCAAACCGATAATATTGGTCCTGATGCCCAATACATTCGAGAGGAAAAGTGGCAGGATGTTGATGACCATCTCACTGGAAATGTCCATAAAGAAGCTGGTGAGACTCACCGCCCAGACGTTGCGCGGCAACCCGCGCAGTCGCTTCATGAATGATGGTGATGAACGTGTCATAAGTAATCCTCCTCAACCTCGAGCTCATAAATCCGCAATACAAATCCGAAGATACTCTCATCACTCCAGACGTCAACTCGTTGCTGCGTCAACGGTTGACACAGCAACCACGCATCACTTATCCAATTCGCGCAGTAGCTCCCAGGTCGCGCAAGCCGCCCGGCTCAATGTGTCGGGTTCAATCGCTTCAAGGCTATCCGCAAGCCTGTGCCAGTTCGGCAACATCCCGTGCACATCAGCTCCTGCCAGACACACAGCGCGGTATCCCCATCTCCGCAAGGTTGCTACCTCCTCCAAAATCACCAGCGCTTTACCTTTAAGTCTCAGCCAGGGTTGCCGCTGCGCCACGCGGGCAGCAGCCTCAACCAACGCCGAATCCGGGCGGTAAGAGCTCAGATAGGAGATTCCATGCCGGGTCACCACGCACAGCTCCCCCGTGCCGACCATCTCGAGATCAATCCACAACGTGTCGTTCACGGGCGGCGTTGTGACTTGCAGATAATGCTCCATCCCCACACAGCCCACCTCCTCGCAACCGGTGAACAGCAATACCACTTCACTACGTTCCAAGGGCTGGCGCTGCAACGTTTCCGCCACACCCAGCAGCACACTGACAGCGCTGGCATTATCGTTCGCGCCCTCTACATGCGGCTGAAACTCATCCACCACCGCGCCCGTCACCCCGTAGAGATACGCCGCGCCCAGCAATCCCAACCAGAACGGCGAGACCGTCACCTCAAACAGGGCCGCGCCGAGAAGAGCTACGCCGCCTGCAATTCCCACCACAACGGGCAAACTGGTCTGCGCCCGCATAATCCAGTACAGTGATGGCGGGAACTGAAACCGCTGCTTTTGGCTATCGAGATGTCCCACTAAATAGAGAGTCTGTTCTGCGCGCCCCTGGGATGGTAATCGCGCGATGACATTCTGGCTCGTCCAGCGCGCAATCCAGCGCTGGAAAAAAGGCGGCGCCGCGAACAGTAAGCGATAAATCACCACCGAACTGCCCAATAGCAATAAACCGCCAACGCCCCTCCCCCACAAGCCCCCCACAAAGGCAAGCCCTACGCCCAATAGCCCCGCCAAAAAACACGGTAGTGTCATCCATCCAATGGAATTAGGACTTTTGAAGGTTTGTCGTTGAACGTCGAGGATTCCCATCCGCCGCAATGTTGCTTCCACGGCATCCGCTGCTTGGCGCTCCTGAGGCGCTGCCGAGGGGCGCGGTCCAATCTCCTTACACAGCATCCGCATGTGCCTCATCAGTGCATCTGGGCGCAGGCTCCCAGGGATCATCTTCAGCGTCGCCTCTATCCTCGAAGTTGACAAACTCATTCCTCCCGCAACACCACCGGCAAATACACTTGTGCCACAGCCGCTAACGCCTGTGCTGTTGCCGTCAAGCGCTGCGTGCCGGAGAACACCGCCGTATTCACAAGGATACCCGCTGTCGTGTTCTGCACCGAAATGGTCACCGTGATCCGCTCGTGTGCTGCAACTGGCGCCTCCCAGGTCACCCGCTGCCCCACGACCTCCGGTTCGGGTGCGCGACTACTGCTCGCACTCTGAACCAAAGCCGCCGCCGGGACCGTATCGCTGATCAGAACGGAATGTACTGTAGGTCCAGCCTCATACACCAGCTGATAAGAGAACGCGGACGCCGCAGGAAACACCTCCGGCAAGGCGCGCTTGCTCGCGGTGGGACCCGTGAGCTGCGCCGCGAGCGCTGCCCGCACAGCAGTGAGGTCTGTTGGCACGCGGCTGAAAAGTGTCCGCGAAGCAACAAGGTCCTGAGCCAGGGCATCAGCAGGGTTGGCTACGCCAATCTCCGGGCGCGCCCCGCCATTCACCAACCATAACAGCTCATAATCCTCCATCCCTTCACGTAGCAACTCCCAACGGAGTGAAGTCACCAACCGGTTGCTCTGCGGATCGCAGGCATCGAACGCCACCGTGCTATCCGGCGGCGGGTAGAAGAGAAAGCCATCGCCATTGCCATCGTTGATCCAGGGCTGTGACCACGGATCAGGACTCCAATCCGTTGTGGCATAATAGAGCAGCCCGTCCACCCGCTCCAGCCACGCCAACCAGGGCGTGATGCGCGCCTCGATACCGGGGCGGTCAATCACGGTGGGATTGGATAGTGGGGGCCGGTCGCCATAGAGAAAATACCACCACACCTCCTCTCCGTGCTCCACCTGCCGGTTGTGCGCGGCACTGACCTCATAATTGCTGATGGTCGGTAACCAGATATCGATCTTTGCGCCGGGATAGTTTGCATTGGCATAAATGCCCGCCTCAACCTGTTCGCTCACCATCAAACGCACCCGTGGCGCCGCAGCTTTGGTCTGTTGAGCCAGATACGCCACGATTTCATAATCTGCAAGCGTCTGCGGCTCATTGACGATGTGATAATAGCCGCGCGCCGCATAATCCCCCGTCGCCTCAAGGTAATGATTCACGGCAGCCCAATACTGAAACCATTTGGCATTGTAAGCGGCAGAACCGGGCGGGTCTGTGCCCCGGTTTGTGCCGCAGAACGAGGAAGGGCGGCTATCGGGGGGCCAATTGCTTGCCGGTCCGCGAATGAGGAATGTCGGAAATCCCGCGCCATTTTCCAACGCCGCGCCGGTGAGGTACTGCGGCGCCAACGTGTGAAAGTCCCACGCACCCCAGGCATCGGGATCCAGCCCGCCGTTGCAATCGTATTCCACCCCACCGGGGTAGTTCAGCCCCGCAGGCCACCCCACCCCCTTGGGTGTGAGACGGTGCGCGGCGAAATCCTCATAGAGCGCATCCACCAGATCCCAATAGCAGGGTTGCACGCTACCCCCGACCGTCCCCTGATAGCGCTCCACCACCTGACTCCAGCCGAAACCCCATTCACTGGCAAGATGAATTTCCTGAGGCAGGGCAAAATCCCACACCTCGAGTTCCACCGGCACAGTTGCCGCCCCGATGGTGACCGTGCCATGATAGAGTCCAGGCGCTGCATCGCGCGGCACGTGAATCGTGAACCACAACGGCTGATTGCTCCCCGCCGGAAAGGCCACCGTCGCGCCAGGCGCAAGAGGCATGAGCGGGTCGGGCCACTCCCCCAACCGCCCCCAGGCATCGCTCAAGCGCGTGAGCGTGACATAATCTACCCGGTGCAAAGTCACGGCTGAAGCGGGGATGAGGTCGCCATCACGGCTAAAATCCGAGACCGCCACCGCCAGGGATTGCGCAACGGGAGACCGCACCACCAGTTGAAAGGGTTCGAACTCGCCCCGCGCCGCCTGCACACGCAAGGGCGCGCTCACCACAGGCGCCGCCTGCGTGCGGAGAATCTTCTCTGTGGGCGGCGCGTTCCAGAGCGCCAGAGCGCCCGTGCTCGCGCCTGCGATGCTGTGATAATAGCCGCCAACCTCTGGGCTTCCCACTGAGCCTGTCAACGGCGCTGCCCCAAAAGCCGCCAAAACCGGCTGCGAGTGTCCCTCATGCGCCAGCGTATCGAAGTAAATGTAGTAGTGGGTCGTATCAGCGCTGGCTTGCCACTTGATGACGCCGCCACCGTCCTGGTCCACCAGTCGCAAATTGTCCCACCAGGCCCGCCATACATCACCGTCATCCCATAGCCCATGCGGGCCACTCACGTCGCCATCCACATCGTCGCGCGTGTGAAACTCCAAACGGGTGATGGCGCTGAAGTTGGGGGTGGTGCAGGTATGGAAGGGCTTCAATGATACACTTACCGCATTCCAGCGGTCGAGCGCCAAGCCCGGACCACCCTGCGTAATACTGGCAGTAGGGCAACCAGTAGTGTTGTAGAGCTTGAACCAGTATAGATCAGGCGCCTGATCCAGCGCGCTGGCATTCACCTCGGGCCAGATATCGTAGATGAAAACCTCATAAGGTCGCCAATCGGTGAGAGCGGTAGGGCGCAGTTCCACACCAGGGTAGCCATAACCGCCGACCGTGTTGGTGACAATCGTGCGCACACTGGCGCTACCTTGCGTAAAGCGCACCGTATCACGGGTTACCGTGCCCGGGTCGTTCGTGCTCCAACCGGTGGTGAGCTCCGCATCGTGAAGGAGACGGCTATAGGTTTCAGCATAGGGTAGCGGCGCGCCGGGCACATTATCAATCATGGGCACCACACGCAGTGAGCGCACATCCAACAGGGCGCCATTCAGCCCTAGCGTAGCGAAGAACGCCGTAAAGTTGAGGCTGACCTGCGCTACCCCACTGCCGCTGACCGTCACCGGCACGCGATAGGGCCACGCACTATCCCACCAAACATCTGCGGGCGCCGTCTGCACCGAGACAGGAGGACGCACACAGGTAAACAACAAGACCAGCAATATGCTCCAGCGAAATAGCGCACGTTTGTGCACAGGGCAGCTCCTTTCACGACGAGCAAAAGAAATCACCCCTATTGTGCCCCGTTTTGTCACTCCTGGCAAACGAAAAGGGTAAAAGGGTGCGTTCCAACCTACGGAACGCAGGGGAAAAAACTAGAGCGGCGATAGTGGCTAGACTAACGAGCATGTGGGCGATGCAAGAACACAGAGAGGTATCTTTTTTTGTGATTTTTGCGGGCTGCGCCCGCAAAAATCACGCTCGCGGAGAGAGGCGCAGAGGGGTTTTTGAGTGATCTAGCCGATTT
>JAFGFB010000178.1 GCA_016931315.1 Anaerolineae bacterium | reverse complement strand
CTGGGAGAGTAGGTCATTGCCAAGGAACCTTGTGTTGTTTTAGGCTTCAGTCTTTATCCTACCCGGCGTGAGCCGGGTTTTTTCTTGGGTTGGGCTTATTTACCACGACTCCCGCCAGCCTCTCAAAAATGACTCTCTGTAGTCACTGTTTCTAAACTGCCCCTTTAGCCATAAACCGCGGGCTAAGAGCCTGTCCGAAAATTGTGGAACGATGCGACGTCTCACTGGGCCTTGTGGTCAAATTCGCTTTCTAGAATGTGTTTTTGGGGTTAGCGGGCTATGCCCGCCAATCAAAAACACTCTCTAAAATCGCGGCTTTAGCCGCTCTTGGTTGTGGCAAGCGGGAGAACGCTGAATAGTAACCTCAAAACCACGCCTTTAGGCGCAAATCCCGCCTCAAGCTGAATCTATGGACATATATTAAGGTCAATTCCTCGGATGAATTCTTAAACTCTTCTTAAGCTCGGGTATAGCTACTGTTAAGGACATGCTTGCAGAGTTGTGATAGAGTGTAAAGTAGTTTTTGTGTGTCTATCACCCAATGTTTCATCTTCTACACCATAAAGTGAGGTGTCTATGATTGAAGTTAGTGCTTTGACGAAATCTTATGGGCCAATTGAGGCCTTGCGGGGAGTATCCTTTCACATCTCCCGCGGTGAAATTGTCGGTTTGCTGGGCCCCAACGGGGCAGGCAAGACCACCATCCTCAAAATCCTTACTGGTTACTTACAACCGGATGAGGGCACAATACTCATCCACGGTTTGAATGCCCTCGAACATCCTCGGGAGGTCCAGGCACAAATTGGATATCTGCCGGAGACCGCGCCACTGTATCCCGAACTGACGGTGCAGTCTTACCTGCAACTGATGGCTGACCTGCGTCAGGTCCCTGAGGAGCGGCAACGTGAGCATTTTTCCGCCGCAGTTTATGCGACCGGTTTGCAGGGGCACTTGACCCGCCCTATCGGGCAGCTCAGCCGGGGGTTTCGGCAGCGGGTTGGATTGGCGCAGGCCATCATGCATCAGCCTCAGATTCTGATCCTGGATGAACCCACCGTGGGTCTCGATCCCACGCAGATTGTTGAAATCCGGCAACTCATTCGCCGCCTGGCGCAGCACACAACGGTGTTATTCTCTACCCACATCCTTTCCGAAGTGGAAACCCTGTGTGATCGAGCCATTATCCTGATGAATGGCGAAGTGCGTGCCGATGCGCGTCTGTCCGATCTGGCTGCGACATCGAATGCGGTCATGGTACTTTCGAATGCAGTGCTGGATGCTCCGGCAGCTTTACGGAATCTGGAGGGCGTGCGCGCCGTTGAGACTTTCCGCAGCGACGATGGCTTCCCTGCCTACCGCATACTGGGCGATTCGGCCATGGGGGTCGAGCTCTGCCCGGTGATCTATGACCTGGCGCGTTCTCGTCAATGGGCACTCCGTGAATTGCGGCGCGATGTCCGCACGCTTGAAACGGTCTTCAATGAATTGGCAACGCGTGCGGAGGTGGCGGCATGAATCAGATTCTTGCAATTACGCGTAAGGAACTGCGTGGCTATTTTGGTTCGCCGATGGCGATTATCTTCATCGGTGCCTTTTTGGCGGCAACTCTCTTCACATTCTTTTGGGTGGCGGCATTCTTCTCGCGTGGCATTGCGGATGTGCGCCCGCTGTTTCAGTGGACGCCGGTATTGCTGATTTTCCTGGTCGCAGCCTTGACCATGCGGCAATGGAGCGAGGAGCAGCGTGCGGGAACGCTCGAAATCCTTCTCACCCTACCTGTTTCCACGGTGCAACTTGTCCTGGGAAAATTCCTGGCGGTGGTGGCATTGGTTGCCATGGCGCTGGCGTTGACCCTCTTCCTGCCGCTGACGGTGGCATTGTTGGGGAACCTGGATTGGGGTCCAGTCTTTGGAGGGTACCTCGCTTCGATTCTGCTGGCAGCAGCTTATGCCGCGATTGGCCTTGCAGTTTCCTCACGCACGGATAACCAGATTGTTGCCCTTATTTCCACGGTCATGCTCTGTGGTGTGTTGTATCTGGTAGGTTCTGCCGGGGTAACAAACTTTGTGGGACAGAATGCCGGGGAGATTCTGCGCGCGATCGGCGTGGGTAGCCGTTTTGAGAGTATCCAACGGGGGGTTGTAGACCTGCGGGATTTGCTCTACTATGTGACTCTCACGGGCATCTTTCTGGTGCTCAATGTGCTTTCACTCAAGATGAAGAGCTGGAGCCACGGTGAACGCACCCGGCAGCAGCGCACCGCGCTCAAGCTCACCTCGGCTTTATTGGTTGCCAACCTGGCGGTTGCGAATGTGTGGGCTTACCCGCTCACCGGGTTGCGGGTAGACCTCACAGAACAGCGCGAATTTAGCCTGTCTCAGGCGACGCGCGACCTGCTAAACAATCTCCAGGAACCGTTATTGATCCGTGGCTATTTCAGCGCTAAGACGCACCCACTCCTTGCCCCTCTGGTGCCCACGGTGCGCGATATGCTGCGTGAGTATGAGATTGCTTCGCGCGGAATGGTGCAGTTGGAGATCATTGACCCGGTTGAAGACCCTGATAAGGAAGCTGAAGCCAACCAGGTCTACGGCATTCAACCCTCGCCATTTCAGATCGCGGATCGCTATGAGACCTCGGTGATCAATGCTTACTTCGATATTCTCATCCGTTACGGCGATCAGAGCCAGGTGCTGAACTTTGAAGATTTGATTGAGGTGCAGCAAGATGCCGCTGGTTCGGTACAGGTTATTTTGCGCAATCTGGAGTATGACCTTACCAGCACCATCAAGAAGACGGTATACGGATTCCAGAGCATTGATGCGGTCCTGGCTACGCTGGACGAGCCGGCAACGTTGACCTTATATGTGACAGAATCCACTATACCTGCGGCGTTGGCTGATGTCCCCGAGACCATTCGCCGCGTTGCAGAGGAAATGGTGGCGCGCTCTGAGGGGAAATTCGTGTTCCGCACCGTGGATCCCACTACTGCGGAAAGTGACGTCACCCAGCAGCAACTCTATGAGACCTACGGGATTCAACCTTATAGCGCTTCGTTGTTCTCTTCTGAAACCTACTATCTTTCGATGCTGCTGGAAGCTGGAGACTCAGCTGGCCCCGTCTATCCTGCGGGCGATTTGAGTGAGGCTGATATTCGCACCACCATCGAATCCGCTCTCAAGCGGGCATCCAGCGGCTTCCTAAAAGTGGTTGGCTTATGGGTGCCTTCCACAACCCCCACTACGGATATGTACGGTCAGCAGCAACAGCCGCTGCAGAGCTGGGAAGCCTTGACGCAGGCGCTGGGGCAAGAATACGAGCTTCGTACACTTGACCTGAGCACCGGACAGGTCCCGGCCGATGTGGATGTGCTGGTTCTGATCGCACCGGAAAATTGGAGCGATAAGGAACGTTACGCCGTGGACCAATACCTCATGCGCGGCGGCGCTGTAGTGGTGGCGAGTGGTTCATATAAAATCGCTCTGGATTCATGGACGGGCGGTCTGGTTGCACAGCCTCTGGTGGAGGGCGTCGCATCGTTGCTTGAACACTATGGCGTGCAGGTGGAACCTGCCCTGGTGTTGGATACTCGCAACGAACCTTTCCCGGTGGCGGTCAATCGCACGGTTAGTGGTTTCCAGGTACAGGAGATTCAGGCTGTTGCCTATCCTTTCTTTATAGACGTGCGCAACGATGCCATGGCCACGGATCACCCTGTGATCTCTAATCTTCCCGCTGTGACGTTGAACTGGGCTTCCCCCCTGGTGCTCGATGCCGCGAGGGCTGCCGAGCGGGAAGTGACCGTGCTACTGCAATCCACCGAAGAGTCCTGGAAACTGGGCGGGGATGCCACGATGGTAGGCGCCGCGCCCAACATCCAACCGGATTTCGATATCTATCCTGAATTGGGATTTGCGGCAGGCGATTCGCTGCAGAGCTATCCCTTAGCTGCTGTTGTCCAGGGAACGTTTGAGAGCGCCTTTAGCGGCATGCCCTCACCGTTAGAATCCACGGAGACTCTAACCACTACCGCCGCGCCCGCTCCAACGGCAGGGACGATCGAAGCCTCCCCCGAAGGCGCCCGTCTGGTGGTTATCGGCAGTTCCGAGTTCCTGGATGACCTTGTTTTCAATCTCTCTTCACGCTTATCGGGCGAGCGCTATCTGAACAGCATCAAACTGTTGCAAAATGCCATTACCTGGGCCACCGAGGATCTGGATTTGCTAACCATCCGGACCCGTGGCACCTCGGTGCGAGTGTTGGCGTCGCTTACTGATCGAGGGCGCTCCATGGCAGAAGCTGCCAACTACGTCCTGGCTTTCCTGGCGCTGATCCTGCTGGGTGTGGTCTGGAGCGTTCGTCTAAGGAATGAGAAGCCGGTGGAATTGCTGCCTCTGCATGAGTTGAACCTCAGAGAAGTGGCGCTGCCGAGTGTCAACGATAAAGAGGAGGTGGAAGCATGAAACGCCATCAACAGATTCTGGCAGCTTTGCTCCTGGTACAGTTGGCGTTGATTGCCGTGGTTTTTTGGCCCCGAGCTGCTGCAACAGGCGGTGGAGAACAGGCATTTCCCGAGCTTACCGTGGATGATATCGTGTCCTTGCGGATCGTGGATGAGTCCGGGCAATCGGTTTACCTGCGTCGCACTGGCGAGGGTTGGGTCTTGCCGGATGCGGGCGACTATCCTGGCAACAGCAGCATGATCACGCCGCTGTTGGAGAAGCTTGTCGGATTGACCAGTGACCGTTTGGTGACACGTACCGAAGCCAGCCATCAGCGTTTGCAGGTAGCGCAAGACAACTTTATCCGGCAGTTGACGTTGGAGCTGGCAGATGGCTCTTTCCAGATTCTGTACCTGGGGTCGGCGCCGCAGTATACCACCACGCATTTCCGGGTGGAGGGGCAGAACGAAACCTATCTCACGAGCGCTCTAAATACCTGGGAATTGAACGCACTTCCGGCATCCTGGGTTGAGGCGAGCTATTCCAGCATTCCAGTGGATTCGCTTACTGAGGTGATTCTGGAGAACAAGAACGGCACGTTTACTTTCGTGCCCTTACCGGTCGCGGCTGAGGGGGGTACCACGACTCAAGAATGGACCTTGCAGGGGTTGAATACTGGTGAGACGGCTAATGCGACCAAGATTCGCTCGACCGTTAATCAGGCCGCTTCGGTAGTGGTGACAAATCCTTTGGGTAAGACTGAATCACCCGATTATGGTTTGGCATCGCCGAATGCGGTGATTACTCTGAAAACCGCGGATCAAACCGTGACCTTGACGGTCGGCGCCCAGACCGTAAGCGGCAACTATGTGCTCAAAGGCTCACATTCGCCGCACTTCATTGAGGTGAGCGCTTACTCCATCGAGAGCCTTGTCGGGGGGACGCGCGCAGATTTTATAACTGCGCCGGCGCCTTAACTGACAACGTTTCAACAACGTCGCCGCCTTCACTCTGAGGCGGCGACGTTCTTTTGGCTCGACCCTAACCTTTAGTCTCCCTTACCAAACCACAACTCAGATATAAACGCCGATGCCATTGCCTTCCGTGTAGAAGATCAGGCCAATGGCGCTGGGGCCGCCGTGCGTACCCAAGACTGGCGACAGAAATCCGGTGAGGATCTCTTGGGGGTGAATCTGCTCATTGATCATATCGAGCAATAGGGGGATATCCGGGTCTCCTGGTGTGTGCATCACTGCCAGCTCGGCGGGGGGCCGTCCCGCCAGGCGCTTGAGCACCTCGGCTACCAGCGCTTCCAGCGATTTGCGCCGGCTACGCGCCTTGCCCAGGGCATCTATCTTGCCGCCTTCCATGGTCAGCATGGGCTTGAAATTGAGCAGCGTCCCCAGCAATCGCGCTGCCCCACCAATGCGCCCGCCACGGTGCAGGTATTCCAGAGTATTCAGCGCGATGAGCAACTCCATCCGTGAGCGCACTTTCGCTATCGCCTGTAGAATCTCCTCCACGGAAGCGCCTGCCTGATTTGCGCGCGCCGCCGTCAGGGCTTGAAAGCCTACCCCCATCGAAACTGAGCGTGAATCGTGGAGCTCAATGCGCAGATCAGGCAACTCCGCTTTGGCTTGAATGGCTGAAGCCATAGTCCCACTCAACAACGAAGATAGAAATACCCCCACAATGGTATCGGCCTCATAACGCTCAGCGACTTGCTGGAAGAAAGTCATAAAATCGCCCACTGAAGGTTGCGAGGTCATCGGAAAATCCTTACGCTCCTGCAACATCTGGTAAAAAGTCGGGATGTCGAGAGTGATCCCGTCCAGGTAGGTTTCCTCGCCCCAGTGAACATTGAGGGGGATGATAGAAATGTCGTGCGCCTGCGCAAGTTCTGGCGTCAGGTCTGCCGTGCTATCTGTGACTATCGCAATCCGTCCCATGTTATGGCTCCTTTCTTGAGTAGGGATAGGTCGCTCCCTTCTGTTTGTATAACCCCATTCCCTGTCAAAAGTTACGGTCAATGGACATTCGTAGCAATTCAGTGGGCTTCTGTGCTCATGTACGGCTCACTGTGCAAATTGACTTCTCCGCTAACGGGTTGATGCATCAACCCTGGACGAATGTCCTATACCTGACGTAACTCCCGCTAGCATTCGGTGTTGTAAATCATAGCTGCGGCTCGGTTTTCTTTCATCTCCCCTCGATGGTATAATTTGAGCAGGGGGGAACGATGGAGAACACGGATGAGGGTTTGTTGATTGAAAAAGCGCGGCATGATCCGGAATCTTTCGGCGAACTCTACCGGCGTTATGTGACACGCATTTATCGCTATCACTATCGTCATTTGGGGAATCATGTGGAGGCTGAGGATCTCACCTCGCGCACTTTCTTTCAGGCTCTGCGGGCAATTCATCGTTATCAGCAGCAGGAGGGTACATTTCAAGCGTGGCTTTTTCGGATTGCCCACAATTTGATGGCGAATTATTACCGGGATCAAAGCCGTCATCCCAGCGTGGCGCTGGATGTGATGACAGTTTCACCCTCTTTGGAGATGAGCTTGCCTGATCGCATCGAGGCGACCCAGGATAATCAGCAACTATTGGCTGCGCTGGCAGCGCTACCAGAAGAGCGCAAGACTCTGATTCTCTTGAAATTTGTTGAGCAGCTATCGAATGCCGAAATTGCCGTTGTTTTGGGGAAGACCGAGGGGGCCATCAAGGCTTTATACAATCGCACATTGGCCAGTTTACGGCACACGCTGTCAGAAGGAGAGCCTCATGCGAACACGGATCGGGGATGAGTATATTCTGTTGGAAGATTCTGGCGCTGAGACGGCTTTGTTGCCCGTTCAACAGCAGCCCCTGGAGGCTGCATTGTTCGCCACATTGCAGGCGCCATCGTTACGGGATGCGCCGTCGCCAGCGTTTGTCGCTGCTTTGCAGCGTGAATTAGTGCTCGCCGTAAAACGCCGGCAACGCGCGTTACATTGGCTTGGAGCGGCGGGCGGAGGAGTCCTCTCGCTAATTGGCGGCGTTTTAGTCTGGTACCTCTGGCGCAGACAGGGGGCGCGCCCTATTGCCCCGCGTGGGTTGGTTTTCCCTGCTCGTAGTGCCCCTCTCTGGCGCCGCCAACCGGCATAATCGCGCGCCTTAGCCCCCATACATTTCCCTATCTCCATAACATTTCATATTTTCCCCAAAAATCTTTCCTCTACCCGAACACGCCTTCTACCTGGTTGCGTTTCAGTTTTGGGCAAAGGCAAGATGACTAGCATGCAAATGCCTTCTCTTTGATTGATTGTTTGGCGGTGGGGAAAAGCCCCACCGCCAAACAATCAATTTTCTTCGAGATTTTCACCCCCATTTTGGAACGCACCTTTCTACGGGCTTTCGAAGCAGGTCGTTGACCGAAAACGCACAACGCCACGTACAACACCTCTGAAGCAAGAGCAAGGCATTCGTCCGGGGTTGATAGCGCAATCATATCTCACAACGAACCTTACACAGGGCGTGGAAGCACGTTGAACTGCTACGAAATCCCTAACTTGACGTTTTTTGCATGCCGCCAAACTTGCGCTATACTGACATCATGAAGGGGCGATGGCGATGAGCAACGTATCCTCACGGGCAACGATTTCGGCGCGACGCGAGCCAGCAGTTTGGATTTTGGCTTTGTTGCTGACTATCCAGGGGCTTTCCTTCACCATTGCGGCGGTTCGGTTGTTGCTGATCCCGGAAGTGACCTGGATGGTACATCTACCCTGGTTTGGCGACGTATTGCCGGTCAGCCAGATGGTCGGTGGAATTTCCGCAACGCTTGCGGCATTGACGCTAATCACGGCTCTTGGCTGTATCCGTCTGACACCCATCGTGTGGCTGAACGCCATGGCGGCTCAGGGTATCACGCTGCTGACATTGCTGCTCCTCTACTTCAATCGCTTCACCGAACACCTTGCCGGACAAGGTATCTACCGCTATATCTTCTTTACGGTCATGGCTTATGCGGTATTCATGGTATTTTTCCTGAGTCTGGTTGTGCGCCAGATTGCTTACCATGAACCTGCTCTTAGAAGTGCAAGGCGTTGACTATGACGATCCCTTTGCCTCACGATCTTGCTGTTCAGGCTACGTCTCCTGCGTTGACGCCGGAGCAGGAAGATATCTCGTTGCTGCGGCGCTTTGAGCCGGTGCTGCGTTTCACGCGGGGTGAGCAATTCTTCCCCATGGATGTGGCGCGCTATGTGGGGGATTCCAGCCTGTGGATGCAGCGTCCGGGATATGCACCGGTGTGTTTGGTGCCTGAGGGTGCGCTTAATTCTGATTTACTCGCGCGCTTCAACTATGCGCGTCCTGAAGCGGTCTATTTTCTCAAATTCATTGACCCCCTCAATCTCGCAGAGCTGGCAGCCTATGAGGTGCGCCGTGTGGGACGCGGGCTGTTGAGTCGCCACGCCGAAGACGTCTTCCATGCGGGCTTGGGGCGCCTGGCGCGCGTGGGCTATGTTTCGCGCTTTGTGGATGCCCTATTCACACTTTCCCTCCTTGCCAGGGGAAATGTGCCGGGGGATACTGCGGCGGCGGCAGCACGCGCTTATGCACACCTTCAATCCAAAGCGGAATCCTATCGTTATCATGGGCGGGTGCTACGCCGTGATGGTTGGGTGATACTGCAATACTGGTTCTTCTATGCGTTCAACAATTGGCGCTCGGGTTTCTTTGGGGTCAACGACCACGAGGCTGATTGGGAAATGATTACACTTTACCTTGATGAGCCACAGCCGGGTGACCTTCACCCCGAATGGGTGGCCTATGCCTCACATGATGCCTCCGGCGATGATTTGCGGCGGCGCTGGGACGACCCTGAGGTGTGCAAAGTGGGTGAGCACCCGGTGATTTATGTGGGCGCCGGATCCCACGCCAGCTACTTCTCGCCGGGTGAGTATATGGCCGAATTGGAGATACACTTCCTGCGCCCCTTCGCTCGCCTGGTGGAGTGGCTTCAGCAACGCTGGCGGAAAGCGCGCGACGAGGTGTACAGCGAGGGTGCCGTCGCGTCATCAGGGGATATTGTGCTGGAAAGTGAACCGCATGCTGCGCCTGGTTCAGCTTTGGACATTTTTCGTGTGCCTTTTGTGGATTACGCCCGTGGGGATGGTGCGGCTATTGGACCCGAACAACCCAAAGCGTGGGCGGAGCCGGTTTTGCTTGAGCCGGTCCCGGGATGGGCTTCAAACTACCGCGGTTTGTGGGGACTTTATGCGCGTGACCCAATTGCTGGCGAAAACGCCCCCGCTGGGCCTCTTTACAATCGTGATGGCACGTTGCGCCGCGCGTGGTACGACCCTTTGGGGTGGGCTGGCCTGGATAAGATTCCCCCGTCGCATCTGGCGTTGGCGCGTTTATCCCAACGCTATGCTGCCATTAAGGAACGGCGCGCGGCATCTTTGGCAGAGATTACCGCCAAATCTGCCGAATTGACAGAATTGGGCGTCGAAATTGCGGCATTGTATGAGCATCCGCACCTCTTATCTGAGGCTTTAGCCCACCAGGAACGCGCTAAGATGCTTTCGATAGAACTGGCGCGGCTTCGCCAGCAGGCGGAAACGGATGCAGAAGTGTTGGATGCCTTGGACCAGCACCGCACAGCACTCGCTGCTGGTCAGCGTGGTCCCTTGCGAGCGCACATCCGTCGGGCGCACCGTCCAGCAACCGCTTCAGAACGGCGCAGGAACCGCATTGCCGAACTGTGGGCCGCTACCAGCATTGGTGGGCTATTGCTGGGGGTGGTGTTGCTGGCGCTTTTCTCGCCGCAGCATGTGGTAGCGGGCCTGATACTGCTGTTCACCGTTTTTGTGTTCATTGAGGCAGGCTTCCGCCGCCAGATGGGCAGACTTGTTTTTAGCATCACCATCGTGCTCGCGCTCATCGCCGCCGGGGTCATCCTTTATGAATTCTTCTGGCAGCTCATTGTGGTAGCCGTCGTATTGATCGGGATTTATCTGACCTGGGAGAACTTGCGGGAACTGTTGTGAGTGGCTAAATTCGTGAGGCGTCCCAGCGTGGTAGGGCGGAGCCCGCGGAACACTGACCAGTGTTTTAGGGACGTGCGAAGCGCGTGACCCAATCCGTTCTATCCGTCTGCACGATTTCGACTCAGTTTTTTCAATCATCTGCACTATTTCCGGACAGAATGGCGCAGTTGCAGAGCTGTACAATTACATCCAGGGAGAGCACTTGTGAGCTATTATTCTGAAGTTGAGATGGTAGAATTGCGGCGTCTTTTTGAGCTCGAGGTCTTGAAATGGCCTAGAGTCACCGTTCGGACCATGTTTGGGTGTCCCAGCTATCAGGTGGATGGGCGATTGTTTGCCTTTCTGGTGACTGGCGGTGTCGTCATCACCCAACTCATGCGAACAGATCGTGAGTTGTTGCGCCAGCACTATCAGGTCTCGGACTTTAAGGCTGGTGAGCGCGTTCTCACTCAGTGGATTCAGGTGTCCCTTCCCGAAAAACAGCAACTCGGATATCTCTTGCCCTATATCCGTAAAAGCTACGAGCGTGCCCTGGCGCGCACACTGGGTGGTGATTGAGACGGATTGGTGTTCAACCCTGCCTTAGATACATTTCGATACGCTCAAAAGCAACCGTATATCCAAACGCTTGTAGCGCCGGAAAGCACGGATCATCCGCGGAGAGGTTCTCGTGATGCGTTTCGTGATTGGGATAGGCGGTGTGCAGTGCATGCAGAAGTGCGCTGTACACCGCTTCTTTATCGGCTGTTTCGGCTTGTAGGGCCAACCTCCCCAGTTGAGATGGCAGGCGTTGATAAGTGATCCATCCCCAATCCCCTGACTGCAGGTGAACCTCCATCCCCTCCAGGTTGCCCGCATGGTGTAATGAGGGTATCTCATTCAACCATGAGGGTGTGCCCTGGTAGTGCTCGAGCGCTGTCACTGCTCCATCCTCGGTCAGTCGGCGCATGGCGTATATCGGGGCTGCTGGGATGCTGGCTTCGGGGCTCCGGTGCAGCACCAGCAGCTCCCGCGTTGGGGAAAAGCCGAGCTTACAAAAGAGGCGATGTGCGGGAGCATTGTTCTTGATAACTTCCAGGATAATGGTGTGCGCTTCCAATTGCCAGGAGCGTTCGATGAGCGCTTCCATCAGGCGCTGCCCGGTCCCGCGACGGCGTTTTACCTGGAGGATGCCCAGGCGAGTAATCCATGTCCGTGGCAAGCGCACCCCTAGCATAGCCAATCCCAGGGGCTGCTGCTCCTCAATGGCAACTACGGAATGCTCGAGCGCTATATCATAGGTGAAAATGTACTTCTGGAGTTGCGCCACCGTCATGGGCATGGCGATGAGGTAATCGGCGCGAGCCTGATTATAAGCATCATTCAACATTTCTAATGTGAAATTGCTTGCCGGCGCGATGACTAGCGGGATATCAGAATCAACCGTGGTAGGGGATGCTGCCTCTGTCTTATCTGTATCTGAAGATTCAAAATTCATGAAACAGCCTCCCTTGTGGAATGCTCGCCTCAAATCTCAAATTGCCTATGTTTGTCACATCTACGTTCACCTGTGGTGGCTTACTGTGAAGTGACCCCCACATACTGTAGGAAAGCTAGCACATTTCTTGGCTAATGTCAAAATGACGCTGGTTTGTAACTATTCAGCGTTCTCCCGCTCGCCACAACGAAGAGCGGCTAAAGCCGCGATTTTAGAGAGTGTTTTTGGCTGCCGCGCGTAGCGCGGCAGCCAAAAACACTTCTTACAGCGGGCTTT
>JAFGFB010000177.1 GCA_016931315.1 Anaerolineae bacterium | reverse complement strand
GCTGCGCCCGCAAAAATCACGCTCGCGGAGAGAGGCGCAGAGGGTTTTTTTGAGTGATCTAGCCGATTTTGCCACTGTAGTTTTTTTGGTTGGCGGGCGCAGCCCGCCAACCAAAAAACACTCTCAAAACCACGCCTTTAGGCGTAAATCCCGCATCAAGATGAACCTTCGGACAGATTCTTAATCCTGAAAATCCTGTTAATCCTGTCAAAACTCCGAAAAGACATTTTTAGACAGGATTTTTGTATTGGTCGGCAAGCTGTTGAATACGCGGATTTTGAGCTTTTGCTGATTGCAAGCCTAAACAGGCTGTTTTAACACTCAAAGCCGCCAGTTTATGGCATTTTGCGATTTGCCAGGTATTCAGGCTCAAGCTGAACATTACAAAATGCCGCAACTAGAGCCTGTTCACGAGAGTGTTTTTTCGGCCCCACGTGGTTTTCCTCAATAACTTGTCGCACCCCACATTGTATGCCCTTGTCTCTTTTTGTCTTTGTGGTAGAACAGAACAGAGTGTTAATCCTGGTTTGCATAAGGAACAGCCTGCGCTCATGAAACTGTGGTCTCCCTTGATGTGGTATCTGGTGTTGCAAGGTTTTGCCCTGGCAGGACTGCCCTTGTCTCTGGCCTGGCTGCGACGCCTGCCCTCACGCGGATACGCTGTAGCCAAGGCTTTGGGGTTGCTTTTAAGCGGCGTGATTCTGTGGTGGGGCGGGATTCTACATCTGTGGCCCAATACCGCGGCGGCAGCTCTTGCTGCTGCCGCATTGTTGTTTGGCTGTGGACTGCTGGCGCTGCGCGGGCATTGGCGCGAACTTCCTTCGTGGTGGGCGCAACATCGCCGTTTTGTGGTAGTCACTGAGCTGCTCTTTGCGGTTCTTTTTGCTGCCTGGGCTGCTGTACGCGCTACCCAACCGCAAATTGTGACCGCTGGCGGTGAGAAATGGATGGAAATAGCCTTTCTCAATGCTGTGCTGCGCTCCCCTACCTTGCCCCCACACGACCCCTGGCTCTCGGGTTTTGCTATCTCTTATTACTATCTGGGTTATCTCTTGTTGGGTATGGTAACGCAGGTAGCCGCAATCCCGGCGACGGTGGCCTTCAATCTCGGCAATGCCGCCTGGTTTGCTCTGGCGGGAATTATGGCGTACAGCATCGTCTATGACCTCACCAGTGGTACACGTGTTGTCAAGGCGTTGTTTGCACCGTTGCTGCTCTTGCTCACCGGCAATGCGAATGGTTTTTTACAGGTCATTCATGGTTTGGGATTGTTACCTGCCAGTTTTTGGCGCTGGCTTGATCTCAAATCCCTCGCGACACCGCCAGTGGATACAGGCTGGATGACCGCGTCGCGTTTTGATTGGTGGCAGGCGTCGCGTGTGTTGCACGATTATGCCCCGATTGGCACGGCTCAGAATCCTATCTCCCAGGAGGTGATTGATGAGTTCCCGGCATTCAGCTTCATCTTGGGAGATATGCACCCGCATTTGCTGGCGTTGCCCTTTGTGCTGCTGGTCATTGCGCTAGCGCTTAATCTCTGGAAAAGCAGCCCATCAGCGCCTTCTGAAGCTGAAAACTATCCGTCATTGCGGAGTCGTCTGGTTTCCCTGTTGCCGTGGTTGGGGGTGGCAATTGCTCTGGGCGCGCTGGGTTTTCTCAACACTTGGGATTTCCCTATCTATTGGGCGCTTGTCGTTGCTGTGATGCTCCTTAAGCGTCACCAGGGTGCACCTGAAAAAACCTTGTTGGACAATGTGCTTGCCCTTACTCCTGCTGCGTTGGGTTTAGCCCTGGTAAGCGTGATGCTTTACGCCCCATTCTGGTTTGCTTTGCGCTCGCAGGCGGGCGGCATATTGCCCAATGTCTTCAATGCCACGCACTTGCCCCAGTTTCTGGTGATGTTTTCCCCGCTGGCGGTGCCGCTGGTGTGCCTGGTTCTGGAACTGGGGAAAGCCGCCGAGGTGCGCTGGATGCGAGTGCTCGGTTGGAGTGCGCTCATCCTTGTCCTGCTCACCGCCGCTGGCTTGCTGGTAGGCTGGGCTGTGGGCAGTCCCTATCTGACGGCTGTGCGTCAGGGGCAATCCATTTCAGGTGTGGGCGTGGTTGAGATGGATTCCATCTTGAACGCGCTCATCACCCGCTTGTTGAATCCATGGACGGCTTTTATGCTCGCCTGCGGCTGTATCGCGCTCTTCCTGGCGCTGCTGGCGCCGAAATATGAGCTTCGCGCGGATCAGAGCTTCGTTGGCTTGCTGGTGCTCCTGGGTCTTGGGTTGACGTTAGCGCCTGAGTACGTTTTTCTCAAAGACGTCTTCAATACGCGGATGAACACGATTTTTAAGTTCTATTTCCAGGCTTGGGTGGTGTGGAGCCTGGCTGCGGCATGGTGGTTATCACAGGGGCAACCTGCCGCTGCAGGATGGCTCAAGCGTGTAGCAAAGGTCTCCGCCTGGTTGTTGATAGTGGTGGGTTGGATTTATACCGGCTACGCTATCCCTGCGCGCGCCGGGCAGAACGCGAGCCTTTATGGCGGCGCCGGAACGCTTGATGGGGCCTTGTGGCTGCAGCAACGCCATCCCGATGATTGGGACGCGATAAGCTGGCTCAACACTCACGTAGAGGGCCGTCCGGTGATTGTTGAGGTACCTGGCGACCGCTATCGTGCCTACGTTTATGAGGGGCGCGTCTCTGCCTTTACCGGCTTGCCGGCTTTGCTGGGGTGGGGGGGACACCAATCGCAATGGCGTGGAAATTACGATGAACCGGCGCTGCGTGAGGCGGCATTTGAGATGCTTTTCACGACGACCGATGTGACGCAACTGCGCTCCATTCTGGTACAATACGATGTCGCCTATATCTACATTGGACCAGAGGAACGTGACCGCTATCCGGGAGAGGATTGGGAGGAGTTTGCGGCGCTTTTTCCTGTTGTGTACCAGAATCCTGGGGTTACCATTTATCAGGTGACCGCTCCATAGCAGGAGGCTTATGTCGAAATCATTCCATTGGTATTGGGGTGTGCTGTTTTTGCTCCTGTTGCTCACGCGTTTGAGCGCATTGGATGCGGCGTTGCTGGCTCCATCTGAGGCGCAAATCGCGCTTCGGGCCTTGGAGGCCGCCGAGGCGCGGCAGTGGCCCCTTTCTCCCACCAGCGCCCTGTTGCTGAATGGCAACGTTTTGCTTTTTACCCTTTTTGGCAGTGGTAGCGGCTTGGCGCGCTTGCTGCCGGCTCTGGCGGGCATTTTCCTGGCGTTGACGCCGTGGTTATGGCGCAAAATGCTGCCCTGGTGTGGACGGGAAAACGTCTCACTGGCCCTGCCTGCGTTTGCTGCGGCTTTATTGCTGCTGCTCTCCCCCATTGCGCTTTTTATCTCGCGGCAAGTAAACGCGACTACCCTGGGGGCGTTTGGTGGTGGGATGGTCATCACCGCACTTTTTGCCCTGTCTTTTGATGGCGCCAACCGCCGTGCCGCATGGCTCCTGGGTGCAGGGCTGGCAATCGGGCTGGTTGGGGGACCTGCCTTCTACGATGTTTTTATTTCAGGCATTCTGGCTTGGGGCATTTGGCATTGGGTCGAAGGGCGGGCTCCCGCGCTGAGCCGTGAGTGTTGCCGCGCTGCAGGTCTGGGGCTGTTAGTCGCGCTCTTGATTTCGCTGGGATTGGGGGCGCGTTGGAATGGTTGGGCTGGACCGGTTGAGGGGCTGGTGCTTTGGCTGCGTGAATGGCAATTTTCGACGCCTTCAGCCAATCCGCTGCTGCTCCTCCTTTACGAACCGCTGATTCTGCTGCTCGCTGCCGCGGGCCTGGGGCTGGCGATACGTCACCGAGAGCCGCGACTCCTTGCTCTGGCTGCGTGGGCTGTGTTGGCAACCTTGCTGGTTACACTGCGCCCAGGTGCGGCGCCGGGGACCTTCCTTGCCCCGCTATTGCCGTTAGCGCTTTTGGGAGGGTGGGCCACGCAATACTTTGTCCCATCCCGTTTTGCCAACAAAGCCTGGGTGGAGTGGGTACATGCGGCACTCGGTGTTGTGTTGTGGGCTTTTATTGCCTTGGTTCTGCTGCGGCAAGCCGGTGCGCCGCAGTATGCTAATGGCCTCGAACTGCCGCTGGTACTGCTTGTGCTTGTAATTCATGGATTGATGACGGCGGGCTTTGCTACACTGGCGGGACTGCGTCGTGCTATGACCGGCTTGATTTGGGGGCTGGTTGTGGCGGCGTGTCTGCTGCAGGTAGGATTCGGCATTCGGGCTGCGTTTGTTGCCCCCGCCAATCCAGCGGAGCCTTTGGTGGTTGCCGGCGTTTCAGGCGATGTGCGCAACCTGCGCCGTGTGGTTGAGGATTTGCGTATTGCGCGTGGGATTAGCCCCGACGAGCTAGACCTGGTAGTTGTGGACGATAACCCAAATTCGGCGGATGCGTGGTCGGTTGTGCACTGGGCTTTGTGCTCTGTCCCCTTGCGCAGCCTCTCTGCCTGGCCATCCGGCACAGCCGAGATGGTGCTCACGCTCGAAACGGTCACCCCGCCGCTGGAGACGCGTCTCGCCTATAGTGGCATGGCTTTTGGGGTGCTCCTGGAAAACAGCAGCGGGATTTCTGGTTGCGAGCCGGGAGTATTTCCCCCTGTGTGTGGTCATCCTCTGGCGTGGTACTTCTACAGACGGTTGCTGTCCGCACCACAAGTCACGCGTGTGATTCTATGGTCTAGACTTCCTGAAACGCCGTGATGCGCCGAGGTTTTACGCGAATTTTTGCTGTACAAAGGTTTGATTGCGATGCCTTTTCTGATTGACGGACACAATCTAATTGCTGCCTTGCCGGATATTCATATCGAAGACCCGGAGGACGAAGTCGCTCTGATCATCAAGCTGCGGGGTTGGCTGGGACACAAACGCCGCAAAGCCACCGTTGTTTTTGACGGCGGCATTCCAGGTGGCTACTCCCGGCAGCTCTCCAGCATGGATTTGGAAGTCATCTTCGCCGCGCACAAACGCAGCACAGCTGACCGCATCATCATGAAACATTTGGGAAAGTTGCGTGACCCGGGCAACTGGACTGTAGTGAGCTCCGACCGCGAGATTCTGGATTTTGCCCGGCGTGTTGGCGCGCGGGTGCTGACTTCGCAGGAGTTCGCGTTGGACTTGCAGCCTGCTGCACGCCTTCCCATGGAGAAACCGCGTGAGCCATCGCCTGCTGAAGTTCACGAATGGTTGGAGGTCTTCCCTGAGCCGCCCGAGCCTGCTGAGCGCCCGCCAACTGCCCCTCCTAAGCGCCCCCCAGCATCGCCGCTTTCGAGTGCTGCTGGCGAGGCTCCGACGCCTTTGAATCCGCCCCCCGGAAAGCGACTTCCGACGCCCTCCACATATGCACCAACATTGGCGGAGCGTGCGGTATCTACGCAGTTGGCTGCACTCCTGGCGCCGGAACCATCTTTACCTGCAATCACGGAGATGGGGAAACCAGAGGAGGCTTCGGCTGAGGAAGTGGCGGATTGGTTGCAGGTCTTCCATGATGTGCCGGAGGGCCCTCACCCCCCTCGGCGCCTGTTGAAGGCGCAAGCCCGGCCCGAAAGGCCCGCCTCGCTTGCCGTGGATAAGGAAACTGAAGCAGGTTTGCCGCCAGAAGATGTCGAGGCCTGGCTGGAATTGTTTCCGGAACCGCAGTTCGAAGTCTCTGAGGTGGATGAGACTGGCAAAGCGGCAACGCCCAAGGTTATCAGGCGTCGCCATTCGGAGGCTTTCCGCTCACCCAAACTGCGTAAACATCAGGCCCGCACACCTGAATTGCCCGATGAATCAGTTCCAGACGATAGCCTTAGCCCTGAGGAGCGGGAGCAATGGTTCCGGCTCTATGGGGAGGCTTCTGAGGATTGACCTTGCGCCGCTGAGTATCTTACCGGCAAAATAGCGCCGGAGTGCATCATGCTTGGGCCGGCGCTTCCGGGAAGAGCGCTTGAATTGCGAGCAGGTCTGCCGTAGAGGGCAACACGAGATGCGCGCCAGCGCGCCAGAGCTCTTTCTCCTCGCCAAAACCGCATAGAACTCCGATAGCCCATGCCCCTGCACGTCTTGCCGAAACGATATCCACGGTCGTATCGCCCACCATCACGCACTCTTCGGGTTTCAACCCGAGCGCTTGCGCGGCGTATTGCACCGGGGCCGGGTGCGGTTTGAGCCGGCGTGTGGTCTCGCGGGTGACGACGACCGGAAATAGAGGGGTTAGGTTGTGTTGCGCGAGAAAAGCTTCTGCAGCTGCAGCGCCGCGTGTGGAGACCACAGCCAGCGGATAGCGGCGGCCAAGTTGTGTTAGCATGGGCGTTGTGCCTTCAATGATTTTGAAGCTATAGCCATGCCTGGCATGGGTGAAGCGCTTTTCCAATGCAAAGGCTGCGCTATCCAGGTGTAACACATCCAGAAAGGTGAGCGCCGCATTGGACGGCGTCTCGGAGAACATGATCAAGCGCCGCGCGAGCTGCTGGGCGCGTGCAGCGCCTAGAAAGCGCAGTCGCCTTGCCAGCACTGCCACAGATTGATCGTCGGTATCCATCAGCGTGCCGTCGAGATCGAAGAGCCAGGCGCGCACCTGGTCAAAGGGAATGTGGCATAAATGCCGGGCGTTTTCGTTCAAGCTCGCTGCTCCCGTTGCACGCCCCATAGGTCCAAAATTACTCCCAGAGTGGCGAGCAGTACTGGATGGCTTTCCAGGTATGGATGCTCGACCTGCAAAATATAGGTCGGTCCACTGGTGGGATGTGACACCTCGCCCACGCGCATTTCTTCTGGAGAGTTCCCCTCACCTGTGGATAGGGCGAAGAGCTCGTACAGCTGTTGGCTGTAACGGCTGCCCCGTGCAATGAATGTCTCGCCAGCGTTGAGGGTAAGCTTGTAACCGGGCAGGCGAAGCAACAAGCGGTCTACAATCCGCCATTGCTCTTCGATAGTGGCAAGTGCCGCTGCTGCCGGCATATCAAATAGCCAGAAACGATCGCCATACCACCAGGAGCGATCTTCCCATCGCAGGAGCGCGAGCTGCTGCCCCTGAGCATCCGTAAAGGAGATTTCTTCGGGGCGGTCTGCAGCGGGCAATCCGGGCCAGCTGACGGTCAATTCGAGAGCGCCTGTCACGTCGGTCAGGCGGTAGCGATAGGTGTAAACCTCGGAAAAAGCATCACGATAAAGATGGTAACTTACCATGGCTCTCCCTTCACCTTTAAGCCTCAGCCTCGCTATTATTCTCATCTGTGCCTTGGGTTAGCGAACGCAGGAAAGCTTCCGCTACGGCGCGATTCACCCCCCTGAATTGCCCCTGGTCTGCATTGGGCGTGACAATGCCGAGGTCTGTCATTAAATCCACGAGCCGTGCGGAACGGGTATAACCGATGCGCATTCGGCGTTGCAGGAGGGAGATGCTCGCGCGGTCTTCGGCAAGCAAAATCTCCACGGCGGTGGGCAGGAGCTCGTCCTCGAATTGGGGTGCGGGCTCAGCGAATTCCGGGAAAAGGGGTTCCTGCTCGGGGATTGGCGGAGTATCTTTCAACGGCAGCGGGCTGGGAGCAGGCGGCATTGTGACTACCGTTGCCTCGTTTCCCTGACGCCAGTGCTGAATCAGTCGGTCGAGTTCCCGATCTGAGACAAAAGTCCCCTGCAAGCGCAAGGGCTGTCCCGCATCTGGCGGCATGAAGAGCATATCCCCGCGTCCGAGCAAGCGTTCTGCACCTGGCATATCCAGAATTACGCGGGAATCTACCGAGGAGGCTACCGCGAAGGCGATGCGCGCGGGGAAGTTGGCTTTGATCAGCCCGGTGACGACGTTGACGCTGGGGCGTTGGGTTGCCACGATGAGGTGAATACCCGTTGCCCGTGCCATTTGTGCCAAACGGCAAAGCACGCGCTCCGTTTCCTCTGGCGATTGCATCATCAAATCCGCCAGCTCATCTACGATGACCACAATATAGGGTATAGCTTCGTCCTCACTGCCCTTCTTGCCTGCGCGCCGGTTGAAGTCTTCGATGTTGCGCGCTCCCACCTTGGCAAAGCGCCGGTAACGCGTATCCATTTCTCGCATCACCCACCGCAGGGCTGGCACCACCCGGTCCACGTCTACAATCACGGGGGTCAGGAGGTGGGGAATTCCATTGTACTGCGTCAGTTCTACCCGCTTGGGATCTACCATCATCATGCGCAGCGTTTCCGGGGTGTTTTGCAGAATAAGCGCGGCGATGATGGCATTCACACAGACCGATTTACCAGAGCCGGTGGTTCCGGCGATGAGCAGGTGGGGCATGACGCGTAAGTCTGCGGCGACTGCCTGCCCGGAGACATCCTGCCCCAAGCCCATGCGTAAGGAACCTTTGAGCTTGGCGAATGCGCGGGATTCGAGCACATCCCGCAATGCGACCACCGAAGGTTCGATGTTTGGCACCTCGATGCCCACCAGCCCTTTGCCTGGAATTGGCGCCTCAATGCGGATGCTGCGCGCAGAAAGCGCCAGCGCCAGGTCATCTGCCAGCGAGGCGATTTTACTGACCTTGACCTTGGTACGTTTGCCGCCCCGAAGATCAATGAACAGCGGCTCTACGCCAAATTGCACCACGACCGGTCCGGTATTTGTTTCCAGCACTTTGACGGGCGCGCCTAGGCTGGTGAGGGTATCTTCTATGATACGCGCTTGTTTGCGAATGAGGTCGTCGCTAAAACTCTGCTCACTTCCGACCTCGAGAATTTCCGCCATCGCGGGCAAACGCCAGGGCGATCCTGAAGGGGTGGGAGGGATTTTGAAGTCAATATGCTCTTCTTCTGGGCGAGTGCCGTTGATCTTGAGGGATGATTTTCCTTGTCCGCCGTGAGTGGGCGCCTCCCCCCCGAGCACAACGGGTGAGGGCTTTGGAGCAGGGGCTTTCACTGTGGATCTGCTTCCCCCCGCTGGCGGTGGTTCCTCAGGCGGTAGCGTGGGTAAGGAAAGTTGTTCCGCCGCGGGAGCCTGGCGTTTGGATTGCGCACGGCCCTCTAGCAGAATCTGCGCGGCCTCGGCGGGTGAAATCCCCACGACCAGTGTGATGACGATCAACCAGAGCATCAACAACGCCACCACGGCGCCAGCCACACCAATCAACTTTATGGATAGGTCCAGCAGAGCGGCGCCGATCAATCCCCCGCCTTCTCCTTGCTCCACGAGTTGAAAGAGGCCGACGCCGGGCCAGAAAATGCGCGAAGCAATGAGATGCAGCGTCATAAGTGCGGTCAGAAAACCGATACCCACTCCAGCGACCTGTTCGGGTTGTGGGCGCGGCAGACGGTCACCAAAGCGCCGTAGAATCAGCCATACCCCTAAAGCGCCAATGAAGAGGGGGACGATGAACATGCCCCAGCCGAAGACTTTCTTCAGTCCCGTCAGCCATAATTGGGTTAGGGCGCCTTGCTGCGGCGAGAGTAGGCTGAGGATGGTTGCCACTGCCACCAGTATCAACCCGCCGCCAAGTAAATCCAGCCATTGATCGCGGCTTAGCTGGATTAGCGGCTCCTTGCGAGTAGAACGTCGCTTCGACGATCTGCGACGTGTGCTGGGTGTCGTGGATTTACTTGGATTCGAACGGCTCTTAGTCATAGGCTTTCACTCTACAGGCGCATTATACCTCAAAGTCTCACGCAAGCGCCAGATCAATGGCTTCGTACACGGAGCGCACCGGAACGGCTTCTACACCCTCCGGCAAGCGTACTTTCTGACGTCCCAATGTTCGCGGCACGAGCACTTTGCGGAAACCCAGGCGTGCTGCCTCTTTGATACGCGCTTCAAGTTGTCCCACAGAACGCACCTCTCCTGAAAGACCTACCTCGCCCACGAGCGCCAGATCGGCCGCCACAGGTCGATCGCGTACGGTGGAGGCGAGCGCGACTGCGACTGCCAGGTCTGCGGCGGGTTCGGCAATTTGTAGCCCACCCACCACATTCGCAAAGACGTCCTGGTCTGCCAATCGCAGGCCTACGCGCCGCGTCAGAACCGCGACCACCAGCAGTAGCCGGTTGAAGTCGAGGCCGTTCACCGTGCGGCGCGGATTGCCAAAACTGGTATGGCTTGCCAGCGCTTGAATTTCCACGAGCAGGGGGCGCGTGCCCTCCATGGTGACAGCGATTGCGGAACCGGGAACATTGACCATGCGCTCCGCCAGGAAAGCTTCGGACGGATTGGCGACTTCGACCAAGCCCTCCTCACGCATTTCAAAGACTCCAACTTCCGAGGTCGCGCCGAAACGATTCTTCACGCTGCGTAGCAGGCGATAGGTGTGGAAAGGGTCGCCCTCGAGATACAATACGGTATCCACGATATGTTCGAGCACTTTGGGACCAGCGATAGCGCCTTCTTTGGTCACATGGCCCACGAGCAAGACGGGTATGCCGCTTTGTTTAGCCCAGCGTTGCAGGCGGGCAGCGCACTCCCGCACCTGGCTGATGCTGCCAGCGGCTGAATTCAAGTCTGCCACATGTGCCGTTTGGATGGAATCCACAATGAGGGCTTGCAGGGTGGAGAGCGTTTCGGCCTGAGCGAGTACGGCATCCACCTCCGTTTCCGGCAGCATGAATACCGTCTCGCCCGTGAGGTTTAGCCGCCGGGCGCGTAGCTTGATTTGACCCGGTGATTCTTCGCCGGAGACGTAGAGCACGGGACGCTCCTCAGTTCCTAGCATGGCTGCCGTCTGCAATAACAGTGTGGACTTTCCGATACCAGGTTCGCCGCCAATCAGAACGATGGAGCCGGGCACCAATCCCCCGCCCAAGACTCGCGATAACTCTCCCATAGGTATTGCTATCCGCTGTTCGTGAAAGCCATCCACCTGGCTGAGCCGTTGTGGCCGGGTGACGGCGCCAGGACTAGCCTGTACGGTAGTGTTGGCTGCGGGTGTGTCCAGGACTGTTTCGACGAGTGTGTCCCACGCGCCGCAATGGGGACACTTTCCCATGTGCCGCGCAAAGCTCCAGCCACATTCCTGACAGATCCATCGAGTTTCAGTTTTCGCCATAGTGCCGCCTCCCCCTCTCTTTATTATACCAGAACATTTGTTCCAATGCGAGGCAATTTGACCTTATGGGTGCGTTTCAAAATGGGGGTGAAAATCTCAGGCGTCCCTACAGGACGCAGAAGAAGATTGATTTTTGTGATGGGGCAATGCCCCATCACAAAAATCAATCAAAGGAAAGGCGTTTGCATGATAGCCGACTTGCTTTTGCCCCAAAGTTGAAACACACCCGACCTTATTCTGCACCCAAACGATGGAAAAACAAACCGGGCATTTGAGTGATTTTTTGTGCCCCATTGGGGTGCCTGAGATTGTTGCCTCTATTGTGGAATGCCCTCCTATGCCCCCGATTCTGGAATACAGAGCAATCAGGGGTATACTTAAAACGGTGAGGTGTGACATCCGCCGAGTTTCAGCTTTAGAGTGCGATGGCTCAGTCACAATGTTAAATCCTACCGTTGAACCACGTTTTATCGCCGACGCGATGTTGGGCAAATTGGCGCGTTGGCTGCGCTTGTTGGGTTATGACACGCTTTACTCGCAAGAAAACGACAGCCTGATCGCGCATCGCGCCAGAAGCGAGGGGCGGATTGTGCTCACGCGCGACCGCGGGCTTGCGTTGCGCCGTGGACTCCAGGTGATTTTGCTGACTGCGCCCGATTTGGAATTGCAGATAGCGCAAGTGAATGCTAAAGTAGCGATCCCACCCCTCACGCCCCGCTGTAGCGCTTGCAACGGCACTCTCAGCCCTATCTCTTTACAACTGGCGCGACCGCATATCCCCTCTTATATTGCCGCAACTCATAGTGACTTTAGCCAGTGTCAACAATGCGGTAAGATCTTTTGGCGTGGCACGCATTGGGATGGCATCCGCCGGCGCATCGCTGCCGCGCTTGACCTTGACGTGACATCAGAGTTCAATCACGAGTAAGAACAGATCCGCGAATTGTCGCACGCTGCGACGCCTCACCGCGCGTTGCGGTCAAATTGGCTCTCTGAAATGTGTTTTTCGACGGTGGGTGCGGTCCGCCGCCGACAAATACTCCAAAACCGCGCCTTTAGGCACAAAATATCAAGCATGACATGCCTGTTTGCGGAAAAAGTGTTTTTGGACACGGCGCCGGATCCGGCGCCGTGTCCAAAAACATAAAGGAAGACCCTCTTCGCCTGTTGGCACAACCTCTTCGAATCTTCCCCAAAAATCTGTCCTATATCCTATATTTTGGCGGCGGTTGACAAAATCCTCGAGCTAGATATAATTGACTCGCAGCCGACCTAGGGGTTGGCTTCTATTGTGTATAATGGAGGATGCAGTCGTGTTCGCAGTCGTTAAGTCAGGCACACACCAGTATAAGGCAACTGTAGGGGGCGAGCTCATTGTCGAGCGTCTCCCCCAAGAGATAGGCGCGCAAATCGAGCTAGAAGACGTTTACCTGATGGCCGAGGGCGATGAGATTGTGGTCGGTCAACCCACCGTGCCCGGTGCACGGGTTCGCGCCACCATTCTCGAGGAATTTCGTGGACCAAAAATCCGCATCTTCAAGCACAAGCCCAAGGAGCGCTATCGCCGGCGCCAGGGCCATCGGCAGACCTATATGCGCCTGCGCGTGGATGAAATCGTGAAGGGAGCGGCTTAGAGATGGGACGCAAAAAGGCAACAGGTACTAACGGGCGCGATAGCCGGTCGCAGCGCCGCGGCATCAAGAAATACGGCGGCGAATCGGTGCGCGCTGGCAACATCATTGTTCGCCAGGTCGGAATGCGAATTAAGCCCGGCGTTAACGTGGGCATGGGGGGCGATTATACCCTCTTTGCGTTGACGAATGGCAACGTATTCTATGACATCGTTCGCGGTCGCAAACGTGTCAATGTGCAGGCACAGCTGCCGGAAGGGACTGAAGCATGAGACCCAAGATTCATCCCAAGTGGTATGAAAATGCACAGGTCACCTGCGCCTGTGGTAATACCTGGACTGTAGGGGCTACGGTCCCTGAGATTCGTACGGATGTCTGCTCTAAGTGCCATCCCTTCTTCACTGGGGAACAGCGCATCGTGGACACCGAGGGACAGGTTGATCGCTTCATGCGCCGTTTGAAGGCTCGCGAGGATGCCCTCCGGGAAGTGCAAGAGCGCAAAGACGCTCGCACTTCTCCCAATCTCGGCATTGCGGACCTGGGATTGTCGCAACGTGTCCAGAATAGCCTCCAGGAGGCTGGCATTGTGACCGTGAGCGATGTCCTTGAGCGCATGGCAGAATCGGGCGATGAGGGGCTCACCAATATCCGTGGTTTTGGTCTCAAAGCCTTGGCCGACTTGAAGAAATTGCTTCGTGCACAGGGCTTCACCCTCCCGGGTGATGCCGCTGAGGCAAACGCCGCCTGACACTAACTGCACAGGGCAGGGTCCATACCCTGCCCTGTTTCTTTATTTTCCGGGGCGTCTGTGCCCTGCTTCTTTGTGCCATCAATGTTGGGCCTTGTCTCTTCAACCAGGTCATCCGAGTGTCATGGTGTCAACGGCTCTTTCTCATTCCTGACTTCTTAGCTGTCACCGTTTGTGGAATTTACTCAAAAGTGATAATTTCCCGGTTCCGTGTAAAAACGGTCAATTTTGACCCCAAGGCTGTCAAAAAGGAGGAATCAAAACCGTGTACGGAATGCCCCAAGGCGGCTGGATTGAGGTGATTTGCGGGAGTATGTTCAGCGGTAAGACGGAAGAGCTGATTCGTCGTCTGCGACGGGCTCAAATTGCTCGCCAGCGTGTGCAGGTCTTTAAGCCCGCGATTGACCAGCGGTATAGCGAGACTGCGATTGCTTCCCACAATGGCCTGCAAGCACAGGCTCTTCCGGTCAATAGTTCTGCTGAGATACGCGCTCAAATGGACTCTCAATCCACGGTCATTGCGATTGATGAGGTGCAGTTCTTTGATGACGGGGTGGTTGACCTTTGCGTTGAACTTGCCGATAATGGGAAGCGTGTCATCTGTGCCGGCCTGGATATGGATTTTCGTGGTGAGCCTTTTGGCCCTTTACCCCGGCTATTGGCGGTCGCTGAGCAGGTGGAGAAACTGCAAGCGATTTGCGTGGTTTGTGGTGGGCCTGCGAGCCGTACTCAACGGCTGATCAATGGCGAACCTGCATGTTATGAGGACCCTGTTGTTTTGGTGGGAGCCAGTGAGGTTTATCAGGCGCGATGCCGGGGCTGTCATCAGGTCCCGCACCGTGCGTCATCGCAATGTGAGGAGGAGCAATGACAGACATTCCGATTCCAGATTCCGTAGAGCGTATATTATTAGATGAGGCGACCATCCTTGCGCGCACCGAGGTGCTCGCGGAACAGATCAGCCGTGATTACGCTGGAATACGCAATGAGGATTTTATCCTGGTGGGCGTGCTTAAAGGCTCGTTCATCTTTTTGGCTGACCTGGCGCGCCGGCTTACCGTGCCCCATCGCGTGGATTTCATTGCGCTCTCTAGCTACTCCGATGCTACCGACATTCCCGGTGCTGTTCGGCTGATCATGGACACCCGCGCGTCAATTCCAGGACGGCACGTGCTCATCGTGGAGGATATTCTTGATACCGGTTACACCCTATCTTACTTGCAGCGTGTTTTCAATGCGCGTGGACCGGCTTCATTGCGCACCTGCGTGTTATTGAGCAAACCTGAGCGCCGCAAGGTAGAGGTCCCTGTGGATTACCTGGGCTTTGAAATCCCTGATGTGTGGGTTGTCGGTTATGGACTTGATTTCAATGATCGCTTCCGTACCTTGCCCTATATTGCGGCATTGAAGCGCAGTGCTTACGAGAAGTGAGGAAGCGCTCGCGGGACAAAATTGTTTTTCCTCAACCCGTGTTGTGTCTGCGATAACTTTTTTTTGTGCCTTTGACGTTACATTGTCTTATCAGAGGAGACTTTTCCATGGCTATGCTAGATGACATCGAGAAAATTCTTATCACTGAGGAACAGCTCCAGACGCGCATTCGGGGGTTGGCGGCAGAACTCAATGCTCGCTATACCGATGATGACGTGCCTTTGCTCGTGTGCATTCTCAAAGGGGCGGTGATGTTTCTCTCTGATTTGGTGCGTCACCTCGATTTCCGTCATGAGATGGATTTTATGGTTGTTTCCAGCTATGGCAGCGGAACCCGTAGCAGTGGAATTGTGCGGATTTTGCTCGATCTGGAGACCAACATCGAGGGTCGTCATGTAATCATCGTCGAGGATATCATTGACACGGGGCATACCCTGAACTATATTCTTCACAACCTGGAAACCCGCCATCCCGCCTCGATTCGTATTGCCACGCTGTTGAACAAGCCCAGCCGTCGCGAGATTTTCGATATCCCGGTGGATTTTGTGGGCTTTGAGATTCCTGATGAATTTGTTCTGGGCTTTGGGTTGGACTATGCAGAACAGTATCGCAATCTGCCCTTCATCGGTGTGCTCAAACCAGAAGTCTACACCCACGTGAACGATTGAACCAGAGCCTTTGAGTGTGTGATTTTCGGGCGCGCCATGCGCGCCCGAAAATCACCGTCCGCGCCCCTTTTTTCTCTGTTCGCCGGGCCTCGACCTGCTTTTTCCCAATCCTCTGTCTTATATTCCAGGTGCGTCTCAACTTAGAGGAAAAATCACCTTTTTGCTGCGCCGCATTGGGGCGCCTGAAATTTTCACTCCTGGAATGAAACGCACCCACGCACGGGCTTTCGAGGCAGATCGCTGACCGAAACTGCACTATGCTACGCACAACGCTTCTGAAGCGAGAGCAAGACATTCGTCCTGGTCAGCGAAGTAGCCATATCGCACAACGAGCCTTATAGAGGGCGCAGAAGCCCCTCGAACTGCTACGAATGCCCCGCACCACGGGTATACGACAGAATATTGGAGAAAATAAGATCGCCATCTTGCAAACGACCTTCATCAGCGATCAACCCTCTGCGCCTTCTTTCTGCAGGAGTGATTTTCGTGGTGAGGGCGCAGCCCTCGTTCACGAAAATCACAAAAAAGAACCACCCTCTGCACCTCTTCAGCGTGCTCAAGTGTCTAAACGTATGGCCTCACCCAGCTGACCTTTGAACTTCCCAATAATTTGTCCTATACCCCCCGCACCAACTGATGGTGACAAGTGGCTCAAATATGGGTATAATACATGCACCTCAAAGGGTGAGGGTTAACCGTGAGTACAAAGGCACTGAGAATCGCTAATCTCCTGATTGTTTTGGGCATCGGCTTGCTGTTATTGGGTATCGTGTGGTCTTATCCGACCTTTCGACCTTATCTGGAGACCTTGTGGCAGACCAGAGATATCCCTACAGCGCCACCCTTGGATAACGCCATCATCGCTGAAGATGCGACTGTTGTGGCGTTATTGCCGTTTGATGAAACGCCGCTCCCCGCAGCGATTTCGCCCACAGTGGCGGTGTCGCGCTCTACTTCTTTAACCCCCGTTAACCGGCAGGCCACGCCTGTCATGCTCGACTCGACCCCGACACCTGTGCCCACGCCTCAGCCGGCGGCAACGCCCCAATTTGTCGGCATCGCGCCAGCGCGCATTCGCATTTCCGCTATTCGATTGGATGCCCCTGTAGTGCCCATTGATTGGGAAGTGCTTGAAACGGCTGACGGCGTGCAGGGAATCTGGAAAGTCCCTGATTGGCGTGCGGCTGGCTGGCATAACACCTCAGCCCTGTTAGGCGTTCCCGGCAATACCGTCTTGAATGGCCACAATACCACTTATGGTGAAGTTTTTCGTGACCTCTATAAGCTGCAAGTTGGGGCAGAAATTCTTCTCGAAGGTGAAGATGCCTCGACTTATACCTACACGGTGGAATCGCTCTACATCCTTAAAGAGGCCAACCAACCCCTGGAAGTGCGTCTTGAAAATGCGCGTTATATTTTGCCCACCATGGATGAACGGCTGACGTTGGTGACCTGTCACCCTTATGGCAGTATCCAGAACCGCCTTATCGTCATTGCTCGTCCGGCGCCCGCTTCGTTGCCGGTAGAAGGAGAATAATAATGATTGCTACATTGATCCGTCGGATTCGTCAGAACCATGCTCTTGAACACGCTACGATTGCTTTGCTATCACAACGACACTCCAATGCGCAAATGGTCGGCTTTTCGGGGCCTTTGGGTTTTACACTGTACACCAATCTCTCTATGCAAGAGGTCTACCCGGCAGTTCAAGAAGCGTTGGAGCGTTTGAAGCGTGGCGAAGCCGCGTTAGCCTATCATCCCAATTGTGGGACCAATTTGCTGACAGCTGCCTTTCTAACGGTGGGCACCACCTCTCTGGTGATGCAGGGCAAACCCTCTGTTAGCCGGCAAGAACGTTTAGACCGTGTGTTGAAAGCCATCCTGCTGAATGCGCTGGCTTTGCTCCTGGCTCCCCGATTGGGGATGTTGGTGCAGGCGAAACTCACCGTGGATTCCAATATCGGTGATTTGGAGATTGCCTCGATTACTACAGATTCGGGCAACGCTTTCCGACGCGTCTACGTCCAAACCCGGCATCCCTGATATCCATGTTAGCCATTTTTCACGGCGAAAATCGGCTGGAGCAAGAAGAAGCTGTTGCATCGCTTCTTGCTGAACTGCGCCTCGAAGATTTCGGCGGAATGAATAAAGTGGTTTTTGAGCCACCGGTCAATTTTTCCGATCTGCGCCAGGCATGTGATACATTTCCCTTCTTGGGCGATGGTCGTCTGGTGTTGCTGCGTGGTGCATTGGCACAGGAAAATGACGCCTGGGCCAAACAGGTCGCGGAATATCTGCCGTCGTTGCCATCTTTTACGCATCTGCTTTTTGTGGAATCGAAGAATATTCCGCTTTCACATCCCATCCTCAAGGCCGCGCGCCAGCTTGGTGCCCGGGTTACTTTGAACGAGCTCCCTAAACCTAAAGAAGTCTCTACCTGGGTGATGCGCCGCGCGCAAAAACTCGGCTTGCGCCTTGAGCCTGCGGCATTGCAACTGCTATCGCAGAACCTGGGGACTCAAGTCCAGTTAGTGGACCAGGAATTGCGTAAACTTCTTGCCTACCGTGGCGGTGCTGGGAATATTACCGTTGAAGATGTGCGGGTGATGATGCCATACGCAGCGCTAGCGGATGTGATTTTTGATATGGTGGATGCAATTGGGCAACGACGTCCCGGAGCTGCGGTGCGTCACTTGCACCGGTTAATTGATCCTGCCACCAAGACGGATGAATTCCTGCGCATTTTTGGCATGATGGTACGTCAGTTTCGGTTATTGATTCAGACGCGTTGGCTGGCTGATAGCGGCAGTAAGCAACAGGAGATTGCGCAGCAGTTGGGATTGCATCCCTACGTGGGGGAGAAAATGCTGGCTCAGGCGCAGCGGTTCTCCATGGAGCAGCTGCGCGAGGCTTATCGGTTGTTGCGTCAAACTGATTTGGCGTTGAAGACTGGGCAGATGCCTTATGCCATGGCGTTGGAATTGCTCATTGCACAGTTGTGCCGCCTGTGATATCAATGCCTTTCAGGCTGCGACATATTCCTGGCTGAGCTGTTCCCGCCCTACCCATAGATGATGGCGCAGTATTCTGGATGATGCACGCACCGCGACTCCTTCGAATTGCTGTTCGCCATTCGGCAAATTCTCTGGCGGGACATAGCAGACATTCGGTTCGGAGCCAAAACGCTCTCGATAGCGTTTGACGGCTTGCGAGACCTTGAGTGGCAATTCACTATTGCCGTTATCGTACCAGAGTAATCCTATCTGCATCATAGCGCTTTCCCCCTGATAAGATACCAGCGTTTTGAGGTCGCCTCCTGGAGCAGTTCGAACGTGTCCTCGGCGCAGCGCACGCGAAAACGGTAACCTTCGACAGCTCCTCCGGAGCGAGTCTCTGTCCACGCGCGTTCAACGGTATCAATGGCATAGCTCTGCCCACGCCAGGCGAAGCGTCGGGGAAAGTAACCATGCCGTAACGCCAGCAAGCGAATTGGCTCGCGTGCTGGCGCGCTTTTGCGAGTTGTGAAAAGTTTCATTGTTCCCCTCCGACCACGGTGAACTTGCGCTCCGCCGGTCCTGCTGCCCACAAGGTATTGGTGTCCCAGGAGTTTTGCCGCCTGTTATTGTAATCTGGCAGCATGGGCGGGGCCACTACAATGACCGGTGGTGAAGTGGGGACACCCATTGGCTGAGCCGAGAGCCTTTCTTGCAGGCGCATTTCCTGGCGCCGCCAGAGCCACCCCATCAGAAGCAGTCCTGGCGTCATGGCGGCGATGCCTGCGGTTAGCCCTACCAGCAGTGTCAGTGCGTCATCGCTGAGTCTTTCCGTGACCACCACGACGAAGACTATCACAGCCAGTATCACAATCATCAGCATCAAGCGCTTGAAGCGTGTTCCTAGAGTCTCTTCCTGTTCCATGTTTTACCTCTTTGTATGCAGCGTAGGTGTTTTCGGCGGCGTCTCCGCATGAACGGTGCTTGCATTCACCGCTCTGATGTTGTTTGTGCGCGCTGCTGTTGGGCCAGTTCTTGTTGTGCTTCCTGCTCGCTGATATAGGCGACCTGAAAGCGAATTGGCGCGCCGCTGCCGCCAATCGCCAGGAAATCCCCCCGCCCATTGAGCAAATGCGCATCGGTCTGCCCCCGTCCTGCGGCAACCCGCGCATCTTCCGCCGAGACAACCTTCCCCACCAGGCGCAGTGGGAAATTTGCCCGCAGTACCCCGCTCAGCACGGCAGCCGAAGGGCGCTGCGTCGCTGCCACCAGGTGAATCCCCGCCTCGCGCCCGCGCTGCGCCAGCCGCGTCAGCAGAGTCTCAATCGAGGCACCCGGATAGCGTCCAGGCTTGTTTCGTCCATCCCCCTGCAAAACCAGGTCGGCGACCTCGTCAATGAAGACGACAATTCGTGGGTGGTTCACCCCCTGCTGATCGCGTACCTCCATCAGTCGCAAGAGTGACTGCAGGGTTTCGATGGCTTCGGGCACGGTGACGGCGGGAGGGCGCGTGAGGTGGGGTGTGTTTTCCAGGGCGCGAAATGCGCGTCCCTTCGGGTCGAGGCAGAGCAGGCGTAGGTTCTCAGGGCGATTGCTAAGCGCCAGCGAGACCGCCATGGTCCGCAGAAGCGCTGTCTTGCCTGAACCGGTGGTGCCGGCTACCAGTACGTGCGCGACCTCGGGGGCGGAAAGCCGCGCTAGCAAAGGCGCGCCAGTATCGGTTAGCCCCAGCAGCGCGGTGGTCGAAGGCAGCGGTGCGATCTCGGGCCAGAGGCTGACGAGCGTGACGGGACGTGGCTCGGGGTTGGGGAACTCAAGAATAATGCCCTCATGGGTGCGGTCAATGCGCAGCGAAGGGACCTTGAGCGCTACTGCCAGGTCTTCCGTCAGCCCGCGCACGGCCGAGAGCCGCGTCTGCGGAGCAGGGTCCAGACGGAAGCGAATCAGGCGCGGCCCGACCGTCCCGCCGGTAATGCGCCCGGGGGTGCGGTGGGTCACCAACACCGTTTCTACTTGATCGGCCTGTGTTTCAAGATACTGACGTAACATCCGTGACATTTCTTAGCCTCCATCGCAGATACCGGGTATTAGCTTTACCGGGTATTGTTGATACCTGGCGCCAGCATTTCCATCATAGTATCCCCATTATAGAATATATGTTCTATAATGTCAAGAGTTTTGTGAAATTTTGGAAAATCTGCGATATTTTTTGGGATAAACCAACGGAAAACGTGTTTTGGGGTGCGGCGCCGTACCCGGCGCCGCACCCCAAAACATCAAAAAGATCCTCTTCGTTTGTTTGCACACCCTCCTCCAGTTTTTTCCAAAAATCTGTTCTATGT
>JAFGFB010000176.1 GCA_016931315.1 Anaerolineae bacterium | reverse complement strand
CGCTGTACCTATCACTCTTCAGTTGTTAAGGTGCTTCTCACAACAAAGCCGCTGCTTCTTGCAGCGACTTCGGCAACTTGAGCCCATGTGAACTCAGTCTTGCTGACTTCGTATTTCTCTCTTAAGTCATCGCACCTTTGAGTGTATCACGGTTCACGCTTTTTGTCAAGCCCCCCGCGCCTACCCTCGCCGCTACTCCCTACTCCCCCGCAGGCTTTCCCCCACGGCTTGCGGATTCTACCACGCTCCCTTTTTCTGTCAAGCGCACCTGGCACGAGGGGTATAGGACCAATTATTGGGGAGTTCAAAGGTCAGCTGGGTGAGACACTTGCGGATGGACACTTTGGCACGCCAAAAAGGCGCAGAGGGGGGGTTCTTTTTGTGATTTTCGTGAACGGGGCTGCGCCCCGTTCACGAAAATCACACTTGCAGAAAAAGGCGCAGGGAGTTGATCGCTGATGAAGGTCGTTTACAACATGGCGATCTTATTTTCTCCAATATTCTGTCGTATGCCCTGGCACGAGGGTGCGTTTCAAAATGGGGGCGACAATGGGCGGGAACTGCCTCCGGCATCTCGCGGAGCATGGAAGAAAAGTGATTTTGTGCGGTGGGGCGCAGCCCCACCGCACAAAAATCAATCAAAGGGAAGACGTTTGCATGATAGTTGTCTTGCTTTTGCTCCGGAGTTGAAATGCACCTGGGCACGAAACTGTTCAGCGTTTCTTCGCTTGCCACAACAAGAGCGGCCAAAGCCGCGATTTTAGAAAGTGTTTTTGGTGCCCGCAACTTGAAATTTGCCCAAGGGTGATAGAGGCAGTTGCCTCAAGCGTCCTAACAAGATACGAGAGGAAATCGAATTCGCACGTCACAACTGCGGCAACGGCAGAGAAAGCTCCACATGGGAACTTTGCCGAGATGGCTAACGTTCTGAAAGTACAAGCCCAAAAGGTAGGAGGTCTTTGATGCGCAAATTGACGGGTATTCTTATCATGGTGCTGCTTGCCGGAGTGCTGGTATCGCCGGTGCTTGCCGGGAATATCGTGCAGGACGGGATCATCATCATTGATCCACCGCCGCTTCCACAACCAGAACCGATGCAGTGGTTAACCATCCGCTATCACCGGGTGGAGGTGACGATTGAAGACCAAATTGCGGTCACCCGTGTGGATCAGGTGTTCCGCAACGACGGGCGTTTCGACGCCGAGGGCAATTATCTATTCCCGCTTCCACCGGGCGCAACCGTAGAACGCTTTGTGATGTGGGTGGATGGCGTGCCACTAGAAGCCAGAATCCTGGCGGCAGATGAAGCACGTGCAATTTATGAAGACTATGTGCGCCGCAATCAGGATCCCGCGCTGCTCGAATATGTCGGGCGTGATGCGGTCCAGGCAAGGATTTTTCCCATTCCTCCGGGCGAGGAGCGTCGCATCGAATTGGAGTATACGCAAGTACTTCCGGCAGAGGGAGGGCTGTTGCATTATCGGTATCCACTGAACACGGAACGTTTCTCGGCCCAACCACTGGAGAATTTGAGCATCTCGGTAGAGATAAGTTCCACCACACCACTGCGCGCGCTCTACTCCGCGAGTCATCAAGACCAGGTTCTGATTCAGCGGGATAGCGAGACCCACGCGACGCTAAGTTATGAAGCGCAGCAGATCTATCCCGACCGCGACTTCGAAGTCTTCATCAGCCGCGGCGAGGACAACATCGGCGCCAGTCTTCTCACGTACCGCCAGGGCGCCGAAGATGGTTTCTTTCTCCTGCTGCTGGCCCCAGCGCTGGCTCGCGACACCCAGCAAGTGCTCCCCAAAGACATCCTGCTGGTGATGGATACATCTGGCTCAATGGAGGGTGAGAAACTCCAACAAGCCAAAGATGCCTTGCGCTATGTGCTGCAACACTTAAATGCTGAAGATCGTTTCAATGTCATCGCGTTCAGCAGTGGGGTGCGTACTTACGCCGCTACTCTACGCCCGCCAACAGAGGCGGAGACCGCAATCCAATGGATCGAAAGCCTGGAAGCGATAGGCGGCACCAATATCTATCTGGCGCTTTCTGAGGCGGTAAGGCAAGCAGATGATGCACGGCCTAAAGTCATCCTCTTTCTCACAGATGGCTTACCCACGGAGGGTATCACCGATGAAGGCGCCTTGCTGGCAGCGTTGAACCAGGAAGCGCCCGCAGCAGTGCGCATCTTCCCCTTCGGTGTGGGTTATGATGTAAACACCGTATTGCTGGATCAGATTGCCGAGAATCACAAGGGGCGACCGACCTACGTGGAACCAGGAGAGCCGCTCGACGAGATTGTTTCGACGTTCTACGATCGCGTACAAAGCCCGGTGCTCACCGATATCAACCTGAATTTCGGGAATATCCAGGTTTACGATGTGTATCCAGAACCGCTGCCCGATCTTTTTGCCGGCACTCAGCTTATCGTTGCAGGACGCTATACAGGCAGCGGTCCCCAACAACTCATGCTAACCGGCGCCATTGGCGAACAGCAACAGACCTACACCTATACCGTGAACTTTGCGGAAAGCGGTGGCGCGGCATTCATTCCCCGGCTATGGGCCACACGACGCATCGGACACCTGCTAACACAAATTCGCTTAAAGGGTGAACAGCCAGAGTGGGTTGATGCCGTGGTAGCCCTCAGTCTGCGCTACGGAATCATCACCCCCTACACCTCATTTCTGGTGGAGGAGGACATCCTCACCTCAGAAGGGCGCCAACAGGCCTCGCAAGACCTGCTGGCAGCCTCCCCAATGGAAAACTATGGTGAACAAGCAGTGCAAGACGCCAAGGCGCGGCAGGATTTAGGAGGAGCTGAAAGTATGCCCCCCGCGGCAATGGAGCTACCCGCTCCAGAAAACGCTGCCGGCGAGATGCCGGTTACAACTATCCGCTACGTCAACGATAAGACTTTCTTATGTCGAGGCGGGAGCTGCACGGATACGGCCTTCGTCCCCGACAAGATGACAGCAGTAAACATGCGTTTTGGCTCGGAGCGTTACTGGAAGATAGTGCAAGAAGCGCCTATGTGGAATGCCTACCTGGCGCTAGGCACCGAGGTGACCTTTGTAAGTGAGGATGGCACCGCTTACCGAGTGCAGGCAGGTGAAGACATCACGGAAGACCCCCTGCCCCAACTCCCATCATCTGCGCCCACAGCATCCCCTTCAACAACAGCCAGTACCCCCACGCCTATGCCTACCGCAATCGCGCGCCAAGCCCAGGAACAACAGGTCTGCGCCAGCGCCATCATACTGATGTTGCTGGCCATGGGAGTGGCCCTGGTGTTGCGACGCTGATGATTTACCGTTGAAACTTCCGGAATGGAATGCAAATTCCGAACCAGGGTCAAGCCAGGAAAAGCGGAAAGCCTGTAATCGTTCAGCGTTCCCCCGCTTGCCACAACAAGAGTGGCTAAAGCCGCAGTGCTTCAGCGCGGCAATTTCGCCTTAAGGCGGCATTCATGCCGGTAGAAATCTGAATGCTTACACGCCGAACTGTGGTATACTTTTTAGTACAATCGAATAAGGATCCTTCGGGGCCAGGTGCGGTCACGCGACCAATTCCTGACCGGCGGTAAGGGGTAGCTCCCCAAGCCCGCAAGCGATTTGCAAATGCGAATTGCAGATCCGGTGCAAAACCGGAGCCGACGGTACAGTCCGGATGGGAGAAGGAACTGGCGCGAGCCGTTGCCCAAAAGCACTTGATGCCCCGAAGCCCTCCTTCGGGGCATCGCTTTTTAGAAGAGAGACAGCATGGGATGGCATAACAAAAAAATCAACGGACAACAACATCCAAGCCCGTTGTTGTATCTGCTCTCATTAGGTCTGGTGCTGCTCCTGTGGCAAGGCGCCCTGCTGGCTCTTGAAGACAGTGCGCGGCGGTTCATCCTCCCTACCATAGCGGAGGTCGTCACACGTTTTCTTAAGCTGCTGGGTGATGGCAGCCTGGTTCGCCATACCGGCATTACCCTGCTGGAGATGGGCCTGGGGCTGGCATTAGGCACAGGCACAGCGCTGGTGTTGGGATACGCCGTAGCACATAGCCGATTTCTTGCCCACCTGCTGGAACCCATTATCGTCACCTCGCAAGCGATGCCCATCGTCGCTCTGGCGCCCTTGCTGGCGATCTGGTTTGGCCCAGGTCTGGTATCCAAAGTGCTGGTCTGCGCGCTCATCGTGTTCTTCCCTATTCTGGTCAACGTGAGCTCGGGTCTGAATCATATTGACACGGGCTTTCAGCAAGTCTTTCGGCTATTGGAAGCGACCCGCTGGCAACGTTTTCGCTGGCTGGAAGTGCCGGCTACCCTACCCGCTTTCCTGACAGGGCTGCGAGTTGGCGGCACATCAGCCGCCATGGGCGCAGTGGTGGGAGAATTTGTCGCCTCCAGTGCCGGCCTGGGTTATCTTGTGAAACAGGGTCAGAATCTCTATGACACCCCCCTCATGTTTGTCGCTATCCTGACACTGACCCTGCTAGCGCTTGCCACCTACGGCGCCTTGGGATTGATTGAACGACAGGTATTGAAATGGCGTTGCATAGGGAAAACATAGGCTCACAAATTGGGCGCGGCAAACTCACAAAGTAATAGGAACCGTGATGGAGGTGATGCGTATGCGTAAGTGGATTTTGGTCATAAGTGCGTTGCTGCTATCCTTGGCGGGTTGCAATCAAGCTCAGGCTGAGCTCGAGGCCATCACATTGCCGATGGGCTATGTGGCAAACGTGCAATTCAGCCCCATCTACATGGGATTGGAACGGGGATATTTCCAGGATGTTGGCTATGACATCACTCTCGATTATCGTTGGGAGACCGACGGGCTGCGCCTGGTAGCAGCCGGCACAATCCCCTTCACCATCGCCTCAGGAGACCAGGTCATTCAAGCACGCAGCCAGGGATTACCGGTGGTGGCTATCGCTTCATGGTATCGGAAATTCCCAGTCGCCATTGTCTCGCTGGCGGATACACCGCTTGAGACGCCTGGTGAACTGCGGGGGTTGCGTATCGGCACACCAGAGACCTTTGGCGCCTCTTATATCGGGTTGCGGGCGCTGTTAGCTGCCGGGAATCTCACCGAGCAGGATATTGATTTGCAGGTAATCGGTTACAGCCAAGTCCCCGCCCTGCTGGCAAAAACCGTGGATGCTGTTGTGGTCTATGCCAACAACGCACCCGTCATCCTGGAAGAGGAAGGCGTTGCCTATAACGTGCTCTACGTCTCAGATTACTATGAACTGGTATCGAATACCCTCGTCACCAATGAAACTATGATCAATGAACACCCTGAGCGAGTCGCCGCTTTTGTCGAAGCATTCTTAAGTGGTCTGGAGGATGTTCTCAACGAACCAGATACAGCATTTGAGATTTGCAAAGAGTATGTCACGGGTCTGGAGGAAAATGCCGCAACGCAACGTGCAGTCCTGGAAGTTACGCTCACCTACTGGCGCTTCGCGGATCTGGGGCACTTTACGCCAGAAGCCTGGACGCAAGCGCAGAAGGTGATGTTGGACGCGGGATTGATTACCCAGGCGGTGCCAGTGGAGACGCTATTCACCAATCAGTTTGTGGGCGAGTGAGGCAGCGTCCCCGCCCAAACATTATCAGTGACGGCAGATATAGCCCCCCTGATTCAAATCGGAAGGCAAGTATGATGACTTCCTCTGAAGTACTGTTGGAGATTGAAAATCTCTATACTGCGTTCATCGAGCCGGAAGGCACGCTGGAAGCGTTGGAGAACGTCAGCTTCAAAGTATTCCAAGGCGAATTCATCTGCCTGATCGGCCCTTCGGGCTGCGGAAAATCCACACTACTGCGGACCCTTGCCGGGCTACTCCCCCCATCGAAGGGTGAAGTCCGACTGCGCAGCACTCCCATCAAGGGACCAGAGCGCGCCGCAGGATTGGTGTTTCAGCAGCCAATGCTCTTGCCGTGGCGCACAGTTGCAGAAAATATCGCTTTGCCGTTAGAATTGCGTGGACAATCACCCGCAGAACGGCAACAGCGTGTGGCAGAGCTCCTTGAGATGGTAGGGCTAACCGGCTTTGAGACAAGTTATCCGCAATTGCTCTCGGGCGGAATGGCGCAACGCGCCGCAATCGCACGCGCCCTGGCTCAGAATCCCGAGGTGTTGCTGCTGGATGAGCCTTTTGGCTCACTAGACGCTCTGACTCGGGAGCGGATGGCAGCAGCGCTGTTGGAACTCTGGCAGCAGCTGCGGCGCACAGTGGTGATGGTTACCCACAGCGTGGAAGAGGCGGCATTGCTGGCGGATCGGGTCGTGGTATTAAGCTCGCGACCGGGGCGAATCATTCACATCATTCCGGTAAGGCTAGCCCGTCCACGTGACCCGAATTTATTGCTTGACCCGAGCCTGCAAAGCGTGGTGCGTGAGTTGCGCCAGGCACTCAAGCAGGGGGAAAGTCCAGACAATGGCAGGAAACCATCCCCCAAAACATAGGCGCCGAATGCATGTGCAGGAGTACGCATGGGGCTACGCGCAGCGTTAATCACGTCCAGGTAACGCGGAGTGTACCCGCGCGCGACAGCCGGAACTTGAAAGCCCAAATCCCTTTGGCAACTCCCGAAATGGCTTCTCGAGGAAGCGAAGCACCATCAAGTGTAGCCTCGGAAGGCGCCGCCGGTAACGCAAGCCAGACCTCCCCCTCAGCAATTCGGCCCAGATGTAGTTTGAGTGCTACCGCTTCAGGCTCCGCCTGCCACGCAATCACCTCTCCGCCTTGAGAAATATGGAAAGTGGTCCCCACCAACTGCGGCGGCGCCGTGACTGGGCGCATCCCCAGAAGCACACACCCATGCGGCGCCAGAGGAAATTCCGGCAGCGGCGCCCCTGCTTCCAGACACTGGTAACGGTGATTCCAAAAATCCATCACATGATACTGCCGGCGTGAATCGAAGCCCGGAAGATGCCGCGGCACCAATGCCACAGACGGCGTCTCACGCCAGTTGAACATTCCAATCAGCTGCCAATGCCCCCATGGGCGCGCCACAGGGGCGACGACCTCTGCGGGCATGGAACGCCGGAACAGATCGAGGATATCCATACCCTCCAATAAGGGCGGATAAAGCAATGCCGCGGCAGCGGTCTGCCTGGCGTCCAATTGAGGTAGATCGTCTGAGATACTGAAAAGTCCCCCCGCCAACCCCAACACGGTGAGCTGCGAACGAATCTCTGCAGCGGTCAGCAGTGTCTCGGTTTCACGCACCATGAGTGCATCAGGATCATTATTCCACCAGCGACCATGCATCCAGGCGCGGGTCATCACATTGCGCAAGCTGTTCCGCAAAGCCGGCATCGAGCCATCTTTGCGAAAGGGGCGCCGAATACCGGCAAAAACAGGCTCCCACGCAGGCGCTGTATCAGGGCCGATACGCATCGCATCAACAAGGCCAATAGAGGGACCCAGGGGTGCGCCACAGCCTACGAGGAAGGTAGACTCACCAACAGCCTCACGAATCAGTCGCAACGCACGCCGGTAAATTTGCGCCCGGGTCAGATGGGGATTATGATGGTCACCCGGGAGGGCAGCTGCGTAAAGAAAATCCAGCTTGAGATAATCATAACCCCACTCACGTACCGCAGCGCTAATCAGTTCACGCAGATAATCCTCCACCGCCGGAAGCGTGGTATCCAGCGCATAGGCCACAAAACTACCGCTCAGAAGTCCGGCGCTCACCGGTTGCCCTTTGCGGTCACGCAGCAGCCACTCGGGATGCGCGGTGGCTACACGCGAACGGGGATGAACCGTAAAGGGACCCAACCATAGCCCAGGCGTAAAATCCGACCCCCGAATGCGCTCCGCCAACCATTGCAGCGAATGCGGGAAGCGCTCATTCCGTTGTTGCCAATCTCCCCATTGCGGCTCGAAGCCTTGATCCAACTGAATCACCTGCAATGGGAAGGCATCCTCTAATAAAGCCGCCGTCGCCAGATTGTGAATGACATCAGATTCGGAGACTTTCTCGCCGAAGATATACCACGATGACCACCCATAGGGCGCCGGACGTAGTGCGGGGACTTCCATCTGCCGGGCAACGGTGTAGGCATATTGAGCCAGTGGGTCCGCCCATACACCGGCGGAGCAGGTTGCGGCAGCGGTATCTGCAGCAGCAGGGCAAGAAACCCACTCAAGATAGAACCACTCCGAGGCACGCACCTCACCCACGCTCAGTTGCACGTCATCGCCTTGGGATTGAAGCAGCACGCCCAGGGCCTCTGGACGCAAATCCGCGCGCACTTGAACGAATTGGTCGCCCAAAGACGCCCCGCCACAGACCAGCAGCTCCTGTGAGGTAGCAATCACCCCCATAGACTCGCTCCAAAAACGTCCCGAACGGTTGCTCCAGGGTGTGTGCGCATTGTGCATCATGGGAGAGATGAACCGGCGTAGATACCAGGGGGGACGGCTATCACGCGCGCTGGCTGACATAAAACCGGCATGCGACCAGGATTGCCAGTCCGTACGATAGAAGCCAGTGGGAGAGGCTGTTGGACGCAGACTATTGGGCACGGAGCGGAAGAAGAAGCGCCGCAGCGATATGGGTGCGGCGCCCTCGTTCCTACAGCTGATGCGAAACAACACAAAGGGACGGGTGGTATAAAAACGGAACTGCACAGTCAGTGCCACACCTTGAACGGCACCGAAACTGAAAATGACCTCATCGGCAGTGCCATGAAAATCTTCTACAGCCTGCTGCTGCACCGTGGGAGCAACCGAACCCGCGGGCATATCCGCAGTGGTGACGGTAAGAGAGCGCCCCTTTTGCAGCACTTCAACGCCAGCGATACCACTCAGCGACCGACCGGGGCTGGTAAGGCCAAATAACCCCTGGGTGCTCTCCCAAAGGAAGTCAAAGGCGGGACTATGCAGTACCGTTTCCATGCTCACTATACGACAGGGGGTCAAGGGCGGCTGCAGCCTTCTGCAACGCCTCACGCCGGCGGCGATATTCCACGATAGGGCGATCCCCCTGAATCAAATTCTCGGCGGAACGCAGAGCGCTTGGTTTAGGCTGCTGCGTGATGACAACACGACGGTCCTGATGGGCCACTAACACATTGAAAGGCATCGAGAGTGCATTGATGAGGTTGCGCAGTACAGGAAGGCGCATGAAACGCTGATAGAAACGCAGATAGAGCAGCGTGTGCTCTTCATCCACAGGCACAAAGGCTGCAACAACGCGCACATCCTTGCTAATATGGTTCTGCCAAAGATTGGGGAATTGAAATTCCAGATGGAACTCGGGATACGGAGGCGTAATCTCCTCAGGTTTACGCGGGGTCTGCCCCTGATCCACCGCATTGAAAACGTAAACACGGAAACGATCCGCATCCTGCCATTCGACAACCGGACCGTTCACCAGAGCACGATTTCCACGGCCAATGGTGTTGTGATGCACAAAGGGCAAGTGGACGACATCCAGCTGATTTTCAATCACCCGGGAATAATGCGCCTCCCAGGGATCGCGTGCGGAGCCGTAGGAGAAATCCGGCGTAATATCTTCAAAAAATGGGGGCGGCTGCAAATCCGAAGGTGGGGTTTGCCCCCACCAAATCCAGATAAAGCCGTGTGCCTCATAGGTGGGGTAAGCGTGAACTTTGAAGCGCGCGGGAATCGGCGCCCGTTTACCATTCGCTGGAATGACTACCGCCGCGCCAGAAGCATCGTAGGCAAAACCATGAAAAGGGCACTGCAATGCGCCCTCGACTACCTTGCCTTTGCTGAGCGCCACCCCACGATGGGCACAGAGATCATGCAAGCAGCTCACCTTGCCGGTAGCATCGCGCCAGAAAACCAACTTCTCGCCCATACGGGTCACGCCGATTGGTTTGGCACCCACTTGTTTGGAATCCAGGACAACGTACCATTGGTTGGGAATCACATTTGCCTCCCAAGAAAATTTCTACAATTTCAAGGTCGAAAGTGGTAGAATGAACTAAATTCGAACACCCTGACACGGGCAAACAAAGGTCCCTGGGTTACTGCTCAGCATTCTCCCGCTTGCCACCACAAAGAGCGGCTAAAGCCGCAATTTCTGAAGGTGGTTTTGATTGCTGCGCATAGCGCGGCAATCAAAACCACCCCTTCGAGTAGACTTTGGCCCAAAATTCACGCCTCGAGATGGATCTCTGAACACTGACGTCCCTGGCATGGAGGCAGAGCTGCGCACCCATTACACCCAGAGAAATTCCCGACCATACGTTTGGCCTGTTCTCCCCCGGTAGTTGCACTGCCGGGGAGAATAATCGAAGCCTAATCCTCAAGCACAAAAGTGACCAGCATGTTCACCTGATACTCCAAATCACCATCCACCAGGCGGACGTGCTGTTCCTTGATCCAGGCGCTCTTGACATTCTTGAGGGTCTTGTCTGCACGCTCAAGCCCACACCGTATCGCATCATCAAAACTCTTGGTTGAGGTCGCGCTAATTTCCACAATCTTAGCTACTGTCATGTCAATTTACCTCCAGTATAGTGAATGTTTTCAAGGCAGATTCAACAACGATGGAGACACCAGCGCCAAAGTATACGACCACGGCGCTTCAACACGCATGCTGCAGATTGATAAATTTCCAAAAGCAAACCCGTACGGAACGAATTCGCCGGGCAGTCACACCCGCTACTCACTTTCAGAGAGCTTCAAATGCAACTCATCCAGCTGTTTTTGATCCACCGGAGATGGCGCATCGGCCATGAGATCCACAGCCTGTGCCGTCTTGGGGAAAGCAATCACCTCACGGATGTTATTCTCTCCCGCAAGCAGCATCACGGTACGGTCAATGCCAGGCGCCATCCCACCATGCGGCGGGGCGCCGTAGGAAAAAGCTTCCATCATGTGACCAAAACGTGCCTGCGCGTCATCTTCCGAATAACCGAGCACACGGAAAATATCCATCTGGATGCGGGGGTCGTGGACACGGATGCTGCCAGATGCGAGCTCGTAACCGTTGCACACCAGGTCGTAGGCATCGGAGAGCACAGCCGTCGGATCCGCCATCATCGCCTCATAGGTATTGGGGCGCGGCATGGTAAAGGGGTGGTGCGCAGCGTCCCAACGTTGAGCTTCCTCATTCCACTCGAACATGGGGAAATCAAGCACATAACCAAAAGCGAGCAGGTCCGGGTCGGCAAGCTGCAGTTGGTCACGGAAAGCAAGCCGCAATGCAGAAAGTGCACCGGCAACCACAGGTCTGGCATCGGCGACGATACAAACCAAATCGCCCTCGCGGGCGCCCAATCGCTCGGCAATGATGGCAAGCTCACTTTCAGTGAGGAATTTGACCGCCGGACCCTTAACCCCATCAGCGCGGAACGCCAGGGTGACCAGGCCCTTAGCGCCCTGCTTCTGAGCAAGCGCCGTGAGCTCATCAAGCTGCCGCCGGACATAATCCGCGCATCCAGGCGCCACAATCCCTTTGATCTGTCCTCCCTCTTCAATGGCAGTCCGGAAGACACGGAACTCGCTCGTGCTCAACACGGCGGTCAAATCTACCAACTCCATGCCAAAGCGCAGGTCGGGCTTATCGCTACCATAACGTTCCAGAGCCTCGGCGTAACTGAGGCGCGGGAATGGCGAGAGAATGCGTTTGTGGGGCGTCACGGTGGCAACAAGTTCGGTGAACAACGCCTCCACCAAATCGAGGATTTCATCGCGTTCGACAAAAGACATTTCAAAGTCAAGTTGGGTGAATTCGGGCTGCCGGTCACCGCGCAAATCCTCATCGCGGAAACAGCGCGCAATCTGGAAATAGCGCTCATAACCCGCCACCATCAGCAATTGCTTGAGCTGCTGCGGCGATTGCGGCAACGCGTAAAACTTTCCAGGGTGGACACGACTGGGAACCAGGTAATCCCGCGCGCCCTCGGGTGTTGATTTGAAGAGAAAGGGTGTCTCAATCTCAATAAAGCCATGTGCGTCCATGAAATCGCGGATGAATTTCACCGTGCGGTGACGGAGGATCATGTTGCGCTGCATACGTGCACGGCGCAGGTCGAGATAACGATAGCGCAAACGCAAGCCCTCATCTACTGCGGAATCCTCGTAGATGTAAAAGGGAGGGGTTTGAGCAATATTCAGAATGCGGACTTCTTGCGCCTCAACCTCAATAGCTCCGGTCGCCCAGTCAGGGTTCACCTGTTCTTCGGGGCGTAGATGCACCACGCCACGCACCTGAATCACATATTCACCGCGCACGGTTGCAGCCACTTCGTGCGCTGCAGGCGCGGCTTCGGGGCTGGAAACGATCTGAGTTAACCCGGCGCGATCGCGCAGCACGATGAAGACCAAACCGCCATGATCGCGGCGGCGATTTACCCATCCAGCAAGCGTAACTTCCTGCCCCACGTGTTCAGGGCGCAATTCCCCGCAAGAATGTGTTTTGAACATGGAACATGACCTCCTCAAGCCACAAACCTTTGGATACTATACCACAAGAGCAAAAGTGAAGCAAACGCAGAGTAGGAGTTAAGAGTAGTTTTGTGTTTTGGCGCGCACTGTGCGCCCCAAAACACCCTCGAAAACTGCGGCTTTGGCGATCCTACGTTGTAGCAAACGGAAGCGCGCTGAACAGTTACCCGCAAAGCGTGTGTTTGACAACCTTCTTAGAAGCATTATGATGCAGGCAAATTTCATGTTTCAAGAGCAGGCCATGGACAAACAGCCCAATCTAACCCTTGATGATGTTTTAGCGCTCTTGCCCGCTGAGGATACAGAGACGCAAGAGATGCTTCACCGCGCTTACGACCTGGCGGAAGAGATTCATCGCGATCAGAAACGCGATTCCGGGGAACCCTATATTCAACATCCACTGCACGTAGCCTGCCTTCTGGCGGAAGCCAATTACAAACCGACGATGATTGCAGCAGGATTGCTGCATGACGTACTGGAAGATACTCACAGGCAATCTCCAGACGTGCTTCGGGAACAGCTGCTCAGGGATTTTGGCAGAGAAGTCCTGACGCTCGTGGAAGGCGTGACGAAGCTCGACAGAATCGAGGCGCAAGCCGGCAGTGATAGTACACGCCATCGCGATGTGCAGGAGCTTGAAAGCCTGCGCAAGATGTTCATTATCATGGCGGAGAACGATCTTGGCGTCATCTTTATCAAACTCGCGGATCGGGTACACAACATGCGCACCCTCGAAGGGCTGAAAGATGACCCTGAACGCCAACGCCGTATCGCACGCGAGACCATGCAGATCTTTGTGCCACTGGCAAACCGGACAGGGATTTGGCGGTGGAAAGCCGAGCTGGAAGATGGCGCCTTTCGATATCTCAACCGCGATACCTACGAACACCTTGCGCAGCTCCTCGAAGCCCGAAGGGAGAAACGCGAAGAGCAGCTAGAGGCGCATATCCGGCAACTGCGAGAAGCCCTGGCGGCACAAGGGATTGCAGCCAAAATCAAGGGGCGCCCCAAGCATATCTACAGCATCCACCGAAAAATGCGCCGGAAAAACGTACCCTTCGCCGATATCTACGATACGGAAGGAATACGTGTCATTGTCAGCACGGATCAGGAATGTTATCAGGCGTTAGGTGTGGTGCATGGCTTGTGGACTCCTGTTGAGGGTGAATTTGACGATTATATCGCCAAGCCCAAACCCAATGGCTATCAAAGCCTCCATACCGCTGTCAGGCTTGCCAACAATCAAACCCTGGAAATTCAGATTCGCACTGACGAAATGGATAAGACGGCGGAGCAAGGTATTGCCGCGGCACACTGGCTATACAAAGAGCCTAATGTTCCCATCAGCCCGCAGATGCGAGATTATATCAACCAGCTACGCCAGAGCATTCAAGATGTCACGCGTGAGACACAGGATGCCGAGGCGATGCTTGAAGAGATGCAGGCAGATATTTTTGAAGAACGGGCCTACGTCTTCACGCCTAAGGGTAAGGTCATTGACCTACCCCTAAAGGCGACGCCCATTGACTTTGCCTATCATGTCCACACCGATATTGGCAATCGTTGCCGTGGTGCACGTGTCAACGGACGTTGGGTACCGCTCAATTACCAGCTCCATACGGGAGATCAGGTAGAGATCATCACCTCACGCACAAGCACCCCCAACCGCGATTGGCTCAGCGAGGAATTCGGTTATACCCAGAGCAGTCGCACCCGCCAAAAAATCCGCCAATGGTTCCGCCAACAGGGCCGCGATGAAAATATCATGCGGGGACGAATCCTCATTGAGCAGGAGATTCGCCGCCTGGGATTAGATATGACCCTGGAGGATATCGCAGCGTTATTTACCAAACACTATCAGCGCACGGAAGACTTCCTCGCGGCTGTAGGTATTGGCGACATCAACAGCGAACGCATTATCAACCGCGTCGAAGATTACCTGAAGCGCCAACAAGAGCCACCTTTCGAGGGGCTTGATGTGGAGGCGCAGGAACCACCAACCACGCCCGAAATTCAGGCGCCGATGAATATCCAGGGAGCGGGAGCATTGTTCACCCGCATTGCGCAATGCTGCAATCCCCTGCCAGGAGAAGATGTGATTGGCTATGTGACCCGTGGGCGTGGCGTAACTATTCACCGGCGTGACTGCCCCAACGTTGCGCGACTGGAACGCGAAGAGCGCGAGCGGTTGATCGAACTGGAATGGGGCGTGACCAAAGAAACAACCTTTCCGGTGCAGATTCGAATCACCGCTTACGATCGTTCACGCCTACTGCACGACATCTCGACCATTATCGCCAATGAGAATCTCGATATACTGAAAGTGAACACCGGCAAACGCGACCGCTATAACATTCTGCCGGTTTTCATCACCCTGGAAATTCCCAATCTCGCCACACTAGACCGGGTGATGAAAAAAATCTCGCAAGTGCACAATGTCGTTACCGTTGAACGCTATGTAAAACATTGAGGCCAATGGGCATTCGTAGCAGGTCAGGAGGCTTCTGCGCACCCTGTGGGGTCCGCAGTGCAAAGTGGCCGCTTCGTCAACGGGTTGCTGCGCAACCCCGGACGAATGCCTTGCTCGCGCTTCAGATGTTGCGTGAGGCGCGTAGCGCGATTTCGGTCAGCGACCTGCTACGAAATCCCCCAATCAGCTATAACACCTCGATCAAGTTCCCAAATAATAACAGGGGCTTCTATGTGAAGCCCCTGTTATTGTAGCTCAAAAGCTTACGGTGTATCCGGAGTTACCTTGGCGTAATCCAGATACTCAACGCGAGTATCCTTCTGCTCCGTCAACCACGTGCTGAAGCGCTGTTCTCGGATGGAACTCAAGGTGGCGGCATCCAGTTCGCGCACCTCACGTCCTCGGACAAAAACCACATAGACCATACCATCATCCGTGGCAATCGGTTCTGAAGCCGTTCCAGGCGGAATCTCGAATGCAGCAGCCTCAACCGCATCACCGTAACCTGCGGCTAATCGACCCGGCAACAACCATCCCAGGTCCGCCGCCCAACCGACAGCAGAACCGGCGCTGTTAATCTCTTCCAACAAGGTATCAATAGATTCACCCTCATTCAGACGCTGCTGCCATCCAGTAGCCACTTCGAGGGTATCGGTAACCAGCAGGGTCACCTGCGCCTGATTAGCGGTGGTTTCAATATCGGGGAAAGCCACCTCAATCACCTTGGGCCGTAACAGCTCAACCTCGAGCGTGCGCCGGAACGCCTCTTCAGAAAGGCCACTCTGGCGCAAGAAGGTGCTCTTGAATTGCTCGAAAGCGGTATTGAATTCCTCTTCCGTCATTGGCTGAACTGTATCGGTGACGGTTTCCGTCGTTTCGACGACGGCTTCGCGGTCATAACCAAACAGTTGTTCCAGTTGCCGATCAACCTCATCTTGAGTGACCGAAACTTCCAACCGGGAAGCTTCCTGAGTGACGAGGTATTCCTCAGCCATTTTCTCCAAGACACCGCCGCCAAAAACCGTAGCAACACCGGGCAACAATTGGGATTCCAGTTGCGCCTTCTGTTGTTGCAGCTGTTCTACGAATGACTGCATCGTCTCATCGGTAGTGTCGAACTGTGTCAGGTAATTCTCATATTGCAAAATCTGACTCTGTGTGCTCAGGCGCTCAAAACGCACTCGCGCCTGATAATCCTTGGTCTTGATAGTTGTATCATCAACGCGGGCTACAGGCGCATTGGCTTTGATAATCAGTTCATTGACTATGCCAAAACCCAGAACCAACAAGACCAACACACCAACGCCAATCGCAATCCAGATGATAATCCGCTGCGCCTTCTCATCCCGTTTGCGCGTGGCTTGCTGTTTACGATTCGGTCCCTTTGCAGGAGACTGCTCTTGTCGTGCCATTCCGTTCACTCCTTGAGGCATAAACAAAGGGCATAGGAAAAGCCCTATGCCCATCAATGCCTGGCTTTGCGTTTAGTGACGGCGCATTTCTGCCACAAACGGCAGCAACGCCATGTGCCGAGCGCGCTTAATTGCTACCGCCAACCGCCGCTGATGCTTGGCGCACACACCGGTCTGGCGACGAGGCCGAATCTTGCCACGCTCATTGATAAAACGACGCAGGCGGTCGCTATCCTTATAATCAACGTCATTCACTTCATCCAAACAATACTGGCACATTCTACGCCGCGCCGGGAATTTTTGACGGCGGGCGGGGTTTCTTCGATCCGTACTCACAGTTTCTACTCCTCTGTCTTAAGAGCTAATGGGTTTAATCTAAAAACGGGCTAGTATGCAGGCAGCAATTCCTCATTATCGTACGCCGGCTCGGGTTCTTCACCCAGCTCCACAGTTTCCTCGAAGTTATCAAGGAAAACCATCTCCTGGGCGACCAGCTCTGTACGAAAGAAACGCTGCCCATCCGGTCCTTCCCAGCACCGGGTCTGCAGTCGGCCCTCCACATAAACGCGAGAGCCTTTATGCAGGCGTTTCTTGCACAGTTCTGCCAGACCACCCCAGGCGACGACGTGGAACCATTCGGTTTCTTCCTGACGTTCACCATCGTTATCGGTCCAACGCCTGGAAGTCACGACACTGAACGCCGCCACGGGTCGGCCACTAGCAGTAAACCGCATTCCCGGATCGTGTCCCAGATGCCCGATCACCATGACCTTGTTCAATCCACGCGCCATTGACTAGCCCTTTCGTTGAATTCGAATGTTATCTGCCTTCTATAGCGTCTCGCCCAACTCCTCTGGCTCAGCTGTGGCGACGTCAGCAGGCTCAACCTCAGGTTCAGCCGCGGGGGCTGCCACAACAGTTTCACCCTCCGGCGCGTCTTCCACCAGGATGATCAACTCCCGCAACACACCTTCCAAGAGCAACAGGCGACGCTCGAAATCCTTGATGGTGCTGGTAGGCATCGCAAAGCGAGCCAGATAATAGCGCCCATCGCGGAAGCCCTTGATTGTATAGGCAAGACGGCGCGTGCCCCAGTTCCGGAACTCAGAAACAACGGCTCCGGCCTCAAGCAGATAGTTCTGCACACGGTTAAGGAGCACCTCAAGGCTCTCCTCGGTCAGCTCGGGGCTGACAATAAACAATAACTCATAGTTGCGTGTTACCAAGACGGATTTTCCTCCTTTCCATGGGTTTACCCCCGGTCACGCCGGGAGTGGAAGGCCCGTCTGAGCTCAAGAAATGACTATACCATAAAACTGAGGGATGGCAAGCACATACTTCCATGGGGTGCGTTTCAAAATGGGGTCGAAAATCTCAGGCGCCCCTACAGGACGCAGGAGAAAATTGATTTTTGTGATGAGGCAAAGCCCCATCACAAAAATCAATCAAAGGGGAGAGTTTGCATGATAATTATCTTACTTTTGCCTTAGATTTGAAAATGCACCCCTTCCATGTAAGTGTTCAGGTTCCCATTGGAGAAAGCGAGTTTCGGGCTAAAGCGCGCGCCCAAACACTTCTACAACACTTTTTGCCAGGCTAAGCCGGGAAGGTGGGGCATGTCTTGAATGCGGCCTACCACACCCTCTCCATAAGGAGCTGCCGGGTATAGGACAAATTATTGGAAAGGTCAAAGGTCAGCTGGGTGAGGCCATACATTTAGACACTTGGGCGTGCCAAAGAAACGCAGAGGGTGGTTCTTTTTGTGATTTTCGTGAACGGGGCTGCGCCCCGTTCACGAAAATCACACCTGCAGAAAGAAGGCGCAGAAAGTTGATCGCTAATGAAGGCCGTTTACAAGATGACGATCTTATTTTCTCCAATATTCTGTCCTATACCCGGAGCTGCCAGCGTGGACATCCAATCGGCCCTTGTTTCGGGAGTGAAACGCAGTGAAGGTTAGTAAGAGGCCTGAGTCAGCCGATAAGCCGGATTCTGTACCTGTTAGCCAGGGGGTGATCATCTATCTAGGATGACAGTCACCCGTCATCTCCAGCAGCCTACCCGAAGGTTGCCCTTCTACGGGGAGGAAACGGGTCGCTTCCCAGCCAACCGTGACGGTCAGCCTTCCCTCCTGCTTGGCCTTGCTCCCGACGGGGGTTACCTGGCCGCAGCAGTTACCTGCTACGCCGGTGGTCTCTTACACCACCTTTTCACCCTTGCCCATCCCTTACGGGATGTCGGCGGTATGTCTCTGTGGCCCTGTCCGCGGGTCGCCCCGCCCGGGTGTTACCCGGCGTCGCACCCTATGGAGTCCGGACTTTCCTCGCGCTACCGGGGGTTAGCCCGGGAGCCCGTGATCACTTGACCAACTCAAGCCCACTCGCATATTACCACAGTTGTATTACCGGTCAATGAGTATACAGGGGTATAGGACAGATTTTTGGAAAGTTCAAAGGTCAGATGGGTGAGGCAATACGTTTAGACACTTGGGCGTGTCAAAGAGATGTTCTAAGTTTTGTCAAGAGGCAGTACCTTAACAACTGAATAGTCGCTTCCAAGTTCAAGGCGCAGAAAATAGACCGG
>JAFGFB010000175.1 GCA_016931315.1 Anaerolineae bacterium | reverse complement strand
CAGCGCTTCCACCTCGAAGCGCAGATGATGGACGGTGAATTCGCTCGTTTCGGTCATCGTATCCTCCTCGGATCGAAACCTCTAGCAGCCTGTCGGAGTGATCGTAGGCCAGGCTTTCCAGCCTGGCGATCCTAGCAGAAATGCGCTAAACCGGTAGGGCGAGAATCCCCCTATGGGGTTCTCCGATAGGCTGCTAGTGTTGGCCGGGCAGGCTCCGCCGATCGGGCAGCCGGCTGGGCGCCCGACCGGGCGTAATCCTGTTTTGGGTCAGACCTGACAGGTTTTTGCAAAGCACCCCGGAGCGAAGCGGAGCGGGCTGAAACCTGTCAGGTCTGGCGATGATCAACCGTCTAATCGCTCGTAGATGCCACTTTCATTGGTATCCCTTCCAAATAAAAGTCTGGTAATCGAAGACCACCATCTGGAAAGGAAAATTCGACGTATCTGACCTTGTCTCGAGTCATTCCACGCAAGATAATATACCGCATCGTAGCTGCCAATATCTCGAAACGCTGAAAGCGAGTTCCATAGTTGGGTGGCAACTCCAGCCACCCCGTTCTGCACTCTCCTTGCTCCCACGTTCCCTCGACCATAGCTGACAGATTCACGATCTGGAACATGGTGCGCTTTTTGCCCATCAGAAACGTTTGATCGACTTTGAAACATTCTACTTCGGCACGGCTGGGAGAAAAGGCGTTGATTAGCAATAGGTGGTCTGGCAGGATTCCCTCGATACGCCCGTAGGTCGGGACATACGAGGGACGCCCGCTTCCCCCTGTGCCAGGATGCCCTTCATCGATCACATTAAAGTCGTTTGTATCGGCTACACCGCGTTGCTTGGCTAGTGGCTGCCCCTGCCTATCTACGAACAGCCCTGGCGTGAACCAGAGCGGCTTTTTCGCCACGTCGTAGTCGCATACGAAATAGTCCGCACCGGTAGCCTTGAGAGCATCTTCTTCCAGGTCTATGAACCTGCCCCGATGTCGCCATGTTACTTCACGGGTCAAACTGGCGTACAGCGCCTCGCTGGTGATAAAGGTGTGCGTACGATACTGTGAACCAAAGTCCGAACTGACGTGGGTGAATCGCCCACAGTTACGCAGCCAGATAGCACGTGCATAAAGGGTCTTCATGCCCCACCTCACTTATTTGCGACTGCCCTTTGGCTTTTCTCCCTTGCTCTGCTCAGGCGCGGCGTCCAGCGCGGCCAGGTAGGCGATGAACTGCTCATCCAGCGCCTCCCGCACGGCCTCAATGCCCCCTCCGAAAAGCGTCATCGGCTCACCGACAGCCGCTTCAAACTGCAGCTTCTCTTGGGGATTGATCAACTCGCCGTTTTCCAGCCAGGTGAGCAGATTCAGCACCGAGAAAAGCGGGTAGCCGGTGGAGACGGCCAGTAACTGGGTCTCGAACTTGCCGTGGTTGGCCGAATACTTGCCGTAGCCGTGCTGGTCGGCCAGTTTGATGGCAGCGAGATATCCGGCTACGTCGAGCAGCGTGGGGCTTTCAATGATGGTGAGAAGAGGAAAGCGCGTCCCGGCTTTGACGTACTCATAGCGGTGGAACGAAGCCTCACCGCGCTCCACGCTAAGGTCTTCACCGACAGTATTGCCGATGGCCATCCCCTCCGGTAAATCGTCGCTCTGGATGCACTCGGCCGTGTCCTCCACGGAGAACGTATCAAAGTAGCGAATCCGCGAGAAGGTGGCGCCCTTGCCGGCCTCCATCCCGCCAAAGAGCGAGCAGTTCCAGCAGGCCACGCACAGCCCATCGGGAATCGTGCAGGCTTTACCGAATCTGCCGCTGAAGAACGTTTGCCAATCCTGAGCCTGCTTGGCTTCCAGCATTTCGCGGAACAGGGCCATATGCGCCCGCCGCTCGATGCCCTTGAGTTTGCGCCCAATGAACTCGGCGCGCGTTTTACCCAGCAGGTCCACCTTGTCCACGTAGGTCTCGTTAGAGTAGCCCTGGTGCGAAACGGGTAAGAAGCGCGCAGCGGTTGTCTTGACGCCCACCACAGTCACGATCTGTCGGGTGTAGATTGCCTGTGCGATCTTGCCGACCTTCTTGTGATCACGGGGGACCAGCGTGTCAATACTGGCCAATTGCTGTGCAAACTCAGTAGTAGTGGTCATTTTACTCTTCCTCCTGGTTAGTTTCGAGGGCTTCGTCGCTAAGCTCTCGCTCGGTTTCTACCGATCCCTTGCCGCTCAACACCTTGTGGTAGTAAGCGGCGTTATCCAGCAACGTCTGACGGGCATCGGCTACAATCGTCTCCCATTCACTTTGATAGGTCGCCTGCACCTTGTGTATGGCTTCGACCCCTGAGCCGGGCAGTTCCCGTTCCAAGAACTCCGGAGTCAACGCCTCCATGTTGCCCTGATGCATGATGCAATAGGCGTTCACCAGCACCCGGCGTGGGTAGAGATACTGGAACACCCGTGCGTAGAGGCTGGTCTTTAGGTGCTGCATATTGGCTTTGTTGGTAAAAAGGGTGGCGCGTTCGGCCATCCATCGGCGCAGCGCTTCCAATTCGGGGTAGTGCTTTTCCCTACGGAACTCCGCAGCGCGCAGCACGCGGCTCTCCCACTCGCGGAAGCCGGCCTCCACGTCATTGTATCGCTGGATGCTGCCGAATAGCAGGCGCGGGTACTTCTCAAACTCGGTTGGCTTGGCGCTTAACTGGCGCGGCAGCAAGCCCAACCCGTCCAGCGCCCGAAACAGACGAGGACAAAGCTCATCTAGCAGTTCGCGATCCACCTGTATAGCCATACGATCTACCTCCTATAAATTGGCAAGTTGTTGAATGAAGCGAGTGTACTCGGTCAAATCCTCAGCATCCCAATCTCGGCGATACTCAGTTTTCAGTCTTCTATACCCTCCTTCCCGCCGTCCCAAAATCGGGCTATCTCGCATCACGGTGGAAAAAGTCCCTAATGGATCGGCCAACAACCTCTCGGCCAGGATCACCTTTTTCACAAAGCCTTTAGGACCCCGCTGCCAGATCAATTGCCAGGCCAAGTCGTAGATCGCCGCGTACTTGCTCTGCGCTTCCTGCACGCTGAGAGCCCGGTTGCGGATGTAGAACATCCCTGGCTGGAAGGCACGGGTGGTTAACGTGGGCAGCGATTCGTAGTAGAACGATCCGTTGCAGCCACACAGGCTGTGTAGGAATGAAAGAAACGCCGTCACCGTCACCCAGCTGTCGGAAAAGCGACTCTGGGCAAAGTCCCGCTCTTTGTTCCTCGGTGCGCGGATCTGCGGCAGCACAAAGAGGATCATCCGATGGCCGCCCATCCCCAATCCCAGGATGTGCCGCTCCACCTTGCTCTCAGACAGTTGCCAGTTACCCAGCACATCTAACGCAGGATTCTCATAGGGCACGGGCGACGCGCCCATATCGCGCATCCAGGGGCAATCCGCATATATATCATCTTCCACTTGTGCTACCGCCGCCTGCGCTCGCTGCAATTCGGCCTGTTTTTGCGCCAGTTCCGTTTCCAGGGCTGTGTGTTTCTGCACGTCTTGCTCCTCTGCTGCTTTTTGGGCCAGAGCCTTGTATGCTTGGGCAACATCGCGGCGCACGGCTGCCGCCTCGCGGTGTCGGCTTACCAAGTCCCACACCCGATCTATCTGTTGCACCAGCCGTGCCACTTCTGCGTCGGTGTGCTTGCCGTAGTGGAAGATGAGATTGTAGGTCTTCGGAATCTGGGGTAACTTGCCGCCTGCTGAGACCGTCGCAGTACCCAGGAGCTTCTGTGCAAGGTATGAATATAGTGCGCAGCGTGCGCACAGTTTCTCGCTTTTTCCACGTACGCTTTGATTATGGAATTTGAACGAGGTCAGACCAGTGACGACATAGCGGTCTTGCACCATCACGGTAGCCGTGTGGCACAATCGACAAGCGATGCCCTCACTTGAGCAGATGGCCGGTGTCAACACATGGCCCACCTGCGTATCTGCCAGCAACAGCGACACATATGCCTCCGGCGCAGTATCGATAAACTTGCCGTCTTTGTGCAAAAAGCCCATCAGCCACTTGTCTGAACCGCCCTCGATAGAGGCCGCGAACGCTGCCAGGAGGCCAGCCAGAAGTTGACGCAACTCGATCTGGCTGTAGATTTCGTCATCCAGACTTTTCTTAATCGCTGCTTTGGTCACTTCGGCGGTGTTCAGCGCTCGCCGAACGGCTTCCGGCTGTAACAGGCCGTCATAATCCGACTCGTTAGTCAGATGTTCGATGAAGAAAGAGAAACTCTGTGTATCGCCCATGCCGCCGCTGGTGCGTCCGTAAAAAAATGCCAGTGCTGCCAATGCCGTGCGGCGGGCCACTTTGCCTTCAAACGCAGCCGGTTGGAGCAGTTTACTTATCTCCTGCCGAATGGCCTTTTCCAGGTCTCGATCCAGGAACTCCGGCACAGCATAGACAGGGAACGGCTCAAAGTCACTCTTTCGGAATGTGAACATTCCACTCAAGTCGCCATAAACTCCCCTGCCAGGATCTGGCTTACCGAAGAACAGCTCCGGCAGGCTGCGTTCCACCTCGGCGCGAAACTCTGTTGCCAGCGGTAGCAAGTCGGTGTCGGTGCGCACGACAAAATAGTAGTTCTCCAGATCGTTGGCGACGGGCGCCGCCTGGCCGCCGATCCGTTCCACGGCGCGGGCAAACGCCTGGCCCAGGAATGCATTGAACAGCACGTTGCCCAAAAAGACCTCCTCGCGCATCACCACTGGTGAAAAGAGGCGCACAAAGAGCAGCCGGTCGCCGGTGGGCAGCGGCTTTTCCCAGTACACGGCTTGGCGCAGCACGCTCTCGGCCACTTCCGCGGCGAGCACGAGGTCTTGGATGTCTAGTGCCTGTACTGCTTCTGTGGCCTGTTGTTGAATAACACCGTTTGCTGTTTCCATCAGTTCAAACCTCCCGCAAGCAGAGTTAGCAGCTCCCGCAGCCCATACGTATGCGGGTCATACGCCTGCATACTATTCTCAACAGTTTCCACGACGCCTTCTCGCAGTATCAGATCTACCAATCCACGCAGCGACCCGGCCCGATGCAGTAGATCCTCGGTGTTCGCCAGGCTCTGCTCGTAGCTGAACGACCCCAGCAGGTCGCCGATGATCACCAACCCGCCCAGTGGATGGTAGTCGAATAACAGGTCGGTCAGCGTGATGCGCCGCTGTTCGCCGTAGTTAAAGATCGTCCACTCACGCCGCACGCGCGGCAATATGTCTTCTTTTCGCTTCTCGAACGAGAGATAGAACAGCCCGTGATGTGTCACCGCAAAGGCCAGCGCGTCTTCGACCTCAATCGGGGCAGTGAAACGATAGCCCAACGTCTGCTCCAGGTGGGCGCAGACCTCAGCGACACTTTCCCTCAGCAAGGCCTCAAAATCCAACGTGCTAGCCTCGTGCTTGACGCGCTTGGGCGGCAGCGGTAGCCCATCGCGCGCAGCGGTCAGCATTGCCTGGAAGCGCACGTCCAGCTTGCCCAGGTCGTGGGTGAACGCACTGAAGAGCAATTGATCCCGCTTGGCCTTGGGATAGTCGGCGGGCGCAAACTGTGCATCGGTCAGGATGGCATGAGCGATCCGTGTGCAGCCCATCAGATGGTCATAAAGCGACTGACCGCCCTGTGAGGACTTGCCCAGGTTATTTCGGAAGGCGGCGACCAGCATAGTCCATCCACTCCTTGTAAGCGGCAAAGCAGGCGCCTGCGGTCCGTTCCAGCAGCACAAGCGCACGGTTGAAGGCCATCCCATCCCAATCATAGTGCAATTCTTCCCAATCGGCAATGGGCGATTCTGCAAGCTGCGTTTTGGCTCTATCGGCATTGTCCCACCCCAGCAAGACCAGGTAATTTTGGGCCGGGATGAACAAGGGATTCTGCTCATCATCGCACACCGGCTCTGGCGTTGGGTAATCGAGCCCCAAGTCGGCGCGTTGCAGATACACATCTCCGTGCAGCAGCAAACAATTTCCCGGCAACCAAGGATCCCAATCTCCACGCTGCTCATAGTACGCGCACAGCCTGTGCGCATAGGCGGCGCCAATACCCGGCCGTGCTTCCGCTATTCGCCATTCGCCATTCACCATCTTGAACCACGCTCGACTGGCCGGCAAGGTGGCGTTCAAGTCCACCATCACATTGAATCGGGCTTTCTGAAAGATCAGCTCTGTGAACCAGGTTTTTGCCTGCGCCACCACAAAGGGCGAATCCGCTGGACGCAGGTCGCTATTGTCCACGTAGCGAAGCAGATAGAAAGGATCTTTGGTTACCCCATCCTTGAGCGCAATCTGTGGTAGTGTGTTGCGCAGCCCAAAGGCTACAGGAATCTCGACAGCGCGCAGTTTTTCGGCAAACGGGCGCGCTGCAACCAGATCAGGGTCTGTGTTGAGCCGCGTCCCGATGCGCCCCAGTTGTTCGTTGACCAGGTAGTGCCCGGCATCCACCAGGGATGAAGCAGCAGCATAGCTGCGCTCTGGAAAGGTCGCCTGGATGCGTGCCGAAAAGTCATCACGGCAAAGGCTCTGCCCATTCAGAGCATGCCATCGCGCGGCTACGTCCCCGCTGACCAGCGCCAATGCCTGACTGCCATCGCCGTGGCGACCCACGCGCCCAAACCGCTGCAAGAAACCTGTGCCTTCACACTCCTCGGTGATTAGCGTGTCGGCGACAAAGTCCACCCCCACCTCCACCGCCGAGGTGGCAATCAACACCGCCCGTTCCAGGTCGGCGAACACGTCTATTAACCCGGCGCGGGCGTGTTTGGCCATGCTGCCAGAGTAGACAATCACCGGCGTGTCCGTCTTCTTCCACAGCCCGATGTGACGGCAGTCAGCCCGGAGCGCGCCGGATTCCAACCCAGTTGCTACCAAAGCACGGATGCGTTCGACCTGGTCCTTGCTGATCATCCAATCCAGCCAATGCAGATAGATGGGCCGGTGGCTCAAACTACGGGAGGGCAAATGTGTCCAGTCTGGATCAGCATTGATCTCGTGAATCAGCCGGTTGACCACCAATGCAGCCAAAGTTTGGCCCAACCCGGTGCCAAGTGCCTGTCGCAACTTCCCAAAATCCGGTGCCTGGCATCTGATTGATTCCTCTGACATCACTCCCACTTTATTGAGTGTATCCGCCAGCCATTCGTCTACCACTGCCTGTTGACGTTCCAGGTCAGAAGCATTCAGGAGCCGGCTGTGCAGAGCTGCAATAATGGCGCAGGGTAGGGGACGATTATGCAGCAGCGATTCCCACGTCTCGCCGGGCTGCTGTGTATGCTCCCACAACACCCGTTTGACGCGCCAGCTTTGTCGTTCCAGCACTTGCGTTATCCCGGCCACTATATCCGCAAGTGGCAGACATACCTCTGAGCCGGGTGGAAGATCGCTCAAGGTCACGTCTCCCTCGCGGAAAAAACGTGCGCTCAGGTCATCCAAAATCCCCGACTCTACGCCCGACTGTTCCAACCAGCGAAACAGATCGCCAAACTTCACTTTGCCAAACCGCAACCGGTGCGTAGCGGGCAGGGCCGCAGCAGCGCTGTCTTTGTATTTCTCGAACAGTTGATGCGCCATCCGCGCCGAGTTGCACACCACCAACACCTTGCGTCCTCCGGTGGCGAGCGCCTCGTTGATCGCGGCCACCATCGCCTCACTGCGGTCAAAGTGTCCACAGGGACGGAGTTCTACAGCCACATCCCAGCATTTGGATTTACCGGCGACCCGTGCGCCGTTGTTCAACCGCTGGAGTGCATCCGTTGGTGTGGCAGTAAGGATGTGCAGGCGCGGCGACCGCTCCAACATCTCCGCTAGGGACTGAATTCGCCGCCACAGGTGCTCAAAGTTGCGCAACATCAGCCCGTTGAGAAAATGTGCTTCGTCCAGCACATACTCATCCACCAACGCCAGGGCATAGATCAGCAGCCCGCTGTATTTGACATTCTTGTGAAAGAACCAATGAATGGCGTCCGGAGTCGCCAGGATGACTGGCTTGTTAAGCGCCGCAATCAGCTTTGCACGCGGCATTCCACCCTGAATTTGCGCTACCGCTAGCCCAGTGATTTGGGCCAGTTCCCGCATTACCTTGCCCTGGTCTTCCATCAAGGCAATCGTAGGGTACATCAACAGCACCTTACGGATGCGCCCGGCCTGCAGCTTGGCAAAGAGCGGCACGGCAATTGCCAACGTCTTGCCTGCTGCCGTGCCTGCAACCAAGAACACTTCCTTGTCTTTTGCTATTAGTCGAAAGGTCTGGGCCTGATGGGAGAAGGGAGCATAGTCTTGGTCATGGACGATGTGCGTGTAGTTCCGGAACATCGCCAACAGTGGCTCTGGCACGTTCTCGTCTGTCGTTGGTGGCGTGTTGGTGACCAGAACTGACACTGGCATCTAGTCCTCCAAATACCCCTCCGCCGCCCGCCGCATCTCCTCGCCGATCTCCTGCCTTAGCCCCTCCGGGGCCAGCACGAGGCAATCCGGTCCCCAGCCGCGAATGAACGGCTTCATCTCCAGCGCATGGGCCACCCACACCCGCAGGACACAGCCCCCGTCGTCGCAGTCTGTCAGCTTCTGTGAGGGGTGCCACACGCTCTCTTTCACCCGCCGCGTCGCCTCTGGGCTGAACCGTAGCGCAACCTCGATCTCCTCGCCTGGTGGGCCGTACATCACCCCCCACGCATTATGCAGCAGTTCGGCTCCATCGAATCCATCCGGCGCCTCGAATGTCTCGTCGGTCAACTGGGCTTCCAAAATCCGCTCCAGCTTGAAGGTGTGCACCGCCTCGAACCAACTGCTGTATCCAATAGCGTAGGTGGCATAACCGACGCTTGACGGCTCCAGAAAGTAAGGTGAAAAGAGATAATTGTGCACGCGGTCACTGCCGGCCGCCCGGTGCCAGATCTGCACCTTGCGGCCAGTAGCCCAGCCGAGGGCGATCACTTCCAGAACCCGGGCAAAAGATTGGTTTTCTGGGCGATAGACCAGCGAGCGAACAGTGTTGAGGATGTGAACCGCGATCGCTTCGGGCATGGCGCCAGCCAGCTTGGCCAGAGCATTGACGATGATCGGGGTGTGCTCGTCGCTATAGCGGGCCAGCAGCCGGGCAGCCAGGTATAGGGCGCCGGCTTCCTCCAGGTTAAAGTGTATTGGGGGCAGGTAATAACCTTTAATGATACCGTGACGCCCATCCTTTTCCTCTCCCCAGATGGGGATGCCGGCTGCTTCCAGGTCCTTCAAGTCCCGTTGCACCGTCCTGGTCGTCACTCCGCAGTGCCGGGCCATCTCTTGTGTGGTCAGGCCTCGTGGGTTGCGGTACAAGAGGTGCGTGATTTTCCCCAGCCGCGCTGCCTTGCTGATCGCCGTGTCCTCCATACTAGTCCTCCCCCT
>JAFGFB010000174.1 GCA_016931315.1 Anaerolineae bacterium | reverse complement strand
TTGTGTGAGACATAGTACGGTTTTGGTCAGCGACCTGCTACGAAATCCCGCGGGAGCGTGTCTCCCCCGGATTATTGATAAGATACATTTTATTTTTTAATATTTTGGGGCGCGCAGAACGCGCCCAAAAATATTTTTCAAACCGAGCCGGGCGATTGCGCCATTTTGGTTTGGGGGCAGTCGCGCACACCCAAACGCTTTAATCAGAGTCTCCTCGAAGTTCCCACAGAATCAATTCTGGAGGCGCCAGGAAACGCGCCCGGGGAGCGCCCAACCCCTCCATACCCAGCCCGCGGCTGACGTAGAGCGTCGTCTGTCCCTCGTGGTATCTGCCAGCTTCGTATTTTTTCCCCCACTGTGAGCTGGTAAAAAGTGCACCGTAAAAGGGCAGACAAAGTTGCCCCCCGTGCGTGTGCCCGGCGAGATAAAGGTCAACGCCCAGGGCCACAGCCTTCGGCATCAAATCGGGGGTATGATAGAGCAAAATATTGGGTGCACCATCAGGGATTTCCGCGCGCAGTTCTGCCAAAGCGGTAGCATCCCTTTCGGAGCGAACGGTACACGTGACGCCCATCAGCCAAAGCGTGCAGTCATGCCATACGACGGAGCTGGTCGCATCCCGCAACCAATGAATCGGCAAGCCGGAGAAGATCTCGGGAATGATGCCCACCACATCCACCGGGGCACTACCCGTGACGGCGTAAACTCCGAGGGGGGCGCTCAGCTGCGCCAGCCACGCCCGCGCTCCGGATTGTGCTGCGGTATCGTAAACCGAGGAGATATTGAGATAGTCGCCTGTCACAAGAATCAAATCCGGGCGCAAAGCCCGAACTTGAGCCAGCACAGCCCGCTCGCGCGGTGAGTCGCCCTCGAAATGCACATCGGAAATGTGCAATACGCGCAACGGCGGCGCGGTCCACTTTTCAAGGCAAAGTGTTTGTTGCGTGACCCCCACGCGAAAAGGCTCCACCCAAGTGGCATAGACTAAAACAGCGCTGAGCAAAACCATGACGCCCGCAAATGCGCCTAATGCCAGGTGGGGTGGCGCCCAGCATCCTAGCGTCAACGCGAAAAGCCAGGAAAGAATAACACGCAATACCATCAAGGCTAATAGCGAGGGCGTCACTGGACCCCAGGAACGCCCATAACGCGGCAACAACGCCAACGCTCCCCAATCACTTGCCCAAACCAGGGCAACCAGACCGGCGATGAACAGTTGAGAGCCGCGCCAGGGCCAGCAGGCAAGCGCGATCAACCCCGCCCACACCGGAAGCAAAGTGACCGCGGAGAGACGCCCGAGGACGCCCGTGATGATGAACACACAGTGCAGGAAGGAATAGCGTCCCTCGCGATCAGCCGGGATGGTGGGGGGCAGATGAGTGTTAACGTTTCCCATAAGTCAGGTATTTTCAGTCAAAGAGGCGTGCCAGTTCATCGCGCGCGAATTGCGGCAACACCATCAGCGAAGCCCCATCGCGCAGGAAAATGCCGGGAGCCTCCGTCACGCACCCAATCTCAGTAGCCGGAATGCCCGCGGTCCACAAGGCTTCTAATGCCGGCGCGAGTGCATTCGGGGCAACAGCTGCCAGTAAAGCGCCAGAGGCAATCAATCCCAGCGGGTCAAGGTCGAGGCAGTTACAGAGAAGCGCCGTCTCCGGCAGAATGGGCAACGCCGCGCGTTCAATGTGTGCACCACAACCCGCAGATTGCACCAATTCAAGGATTCCGGTTGCCACCCCACCCTCCGTAGGATCGTGCATGGCATGGACGCCTTCCAACGAAGCCAGGATTCTGGCCTCGCGGAGCACGCTGATGCCTGGATCGTGCAAGAAGCCAGCTGCGCGCGAGAGCACATCCTCCGGCACTCGCGAGTGTAACTGCGGGGTCAACTCCCGAGCCAGAATAGCGCACCCTTCAAGCGCAATCCCTTTGGTCAGCAATAAGCGGTCGCCGGGGCGCGCGCCATCTGAGCGGATGAGGCGCCCCGGTTCGATTTCGCCCAGCATCGTCCCTACCGCGATAGGGCGCTCCAACCCATGTGTGATTTCGGTGTGCCCGCCAATCAGCGTGGCGCCGACCTCTTCGCAGGCTGCGCACAACTGCACAAAAACCTGTTCAGCAAGAGCGGGAGTGGTTTTCTCAGCAGGGAGAAGCAGTGTGGCGATAAACCAACGCGGTATCGCTCCAACACAGGCGATATCATTGGTATTAACGTGAACCACATACCAACCGATTTCATCTGTGGCAAAGGTGATGGGATCGCTCTTGGTAGCTAAATAGCGTTCCCCCAAATCCACAACCGCCGCATCGTGGCCCAAACCGGGACCGAGGATGACCCGGGAATCCGATGATGTACAATTCGCCAAAAATCTTAGCAAATCCGCCTGAGGTAGTTTACCCGTGCGATAATATGAGGTAGTATCCGTATCCTCCGGCATCAATCCTCCAATAGCAATGCCACGTCATCCACTTCCGAGTTAAAAGTGTGACCAGAGGCATAGACATCCACGGACACAATGGTCGCAGGCTCTAGATTCCGCTCCATGAACAGCTCGATCAAATCAGGCGAAGTATAGGCAAACCACGCACTCTGGGGAATCTGGATATGTTGCGGTTGGCTTTCACAAATGGAAATCGAACACACATCAAGATATGGACCCGTCAGAAAATAGAAGCCCTGCAGCCACTCATGCAAGCCTCCCAGAGTATCCAGATAAGTGACCCGCAACATGATGGGGCATTCCGTGCCATTGGCGCCGCAGACGGGAACGCTTTGATTATCCACCTTGAGCAATGCGGTCACGTAGAGCGATTCGGCGCCACGCACATCCCGGTTGAGACGTTGGGTGATGCCCAGCTCAATGTGACCGGTTCCCGAACGATCGAAGATCACCACCTCCCGGTCATCAGGGCGACGGGCCTCACCATCGCTCTGGTCAGGGCGCTCTTTAGCAAGGGTGTAGATGGCCCAATGCGGGTCCAGGCTCTGAACAAAACTGCCATTCCGCAGGATATTGCGCTGTCCTCCGGCTCGAATGTCGCTCAAACCGGTTGTGGTCAATTCCACGCGCTGCAGGCTGTTCAGCAATAACGCTACACCAGCCTCATCGGGGTCAGGAATACGCGCCTGTCCCTGTCGAACCGCAATCTCGGTGCGCTCCTGGTCTACAGCCAGCGTGTACGAACCTTCAGAAAGTTGCAGATTCCCATGAGGCGTTTGCAGTTGCAGGTCGGAAGGGCGATCATCATCGCCGCCGACATTGACCCGCAACTCACGGCTGGTGTTGACGTGCAGGCTGAGCCGGTGTGGCAAATCACTGTAAGACTCAAAACGCGGCGTTCGCGCAGAGAGGAAGGTGACTTCAGTTTCACCATACAGCTGCAAGGTACCCACAGGGATATCGGGGCGGGTAGGGACATAAAACAGCAGGAAAGCCTCTGCATCCGCTGATGAAAGAACGATGCGGCTTTGCGTAGGCACATCACGCAGGTCGCCCAAAAGCGTCACATCGCCGCGTCCCTTTTCCTGGATACCAACGACACCTCCACGTGGTTGGATGATAACCTGGAGCGGATAGGTGGCGTTTCGAAAATACCATCGGCTTAACAAAGGTATTCCAATCACCAACGCCAGGAAAGCGACGAAGGATAACAGCAAAATAATCCATGCAGTTGTTTCAGGCTTTCTCAACATGCACCTTCAACAGATTCGAAAATCAATAAAGCTACCCGTGGACGTGACCTGCAAATGCTCCACGCGCGTGACGCGCGAACCACGTGGACCTTGTGACAACACCATGAGAAGCTGTTGCAATCTACTCTCGGCTCCCTCTGCATGCACTTCCACAGTGCCATCGTTCAGATTACGCACCCAACCTTTAAGCCCCAAAGATTGCGCGCGTTGAAGCACAAAATAGCGAAATCCCACTCCCTGTACAAAACCATGGACGATGACATGGATTGCGCCAACCGACAGTTGTTCAGACATGACAACACTCCTCAAGCAATCAAAAGCCACATTCGTTATCTGCCATTGTAGCGCGGAAGAGCCAGCTGGCAAGTAACTGGGGGTATAGGACAAATTATTGGGAAGTTCAAAGGTCAGCTTGGTGAGGCCATACGTTTAGACACTTGAGCACGCTGAAGAGGCGCAGA
>JAFGFB010000173.1 GCA_016931315.1 Anaerolineae bacterium | reverse complement strand
TCTGCGCCTCTTCAGCGTGCTCAAGTGTCTAAACGTATGGCCTCACCAAGCTGACCTTTGAACTTCCCAATAATTTGTCCTATACCCTAGCGTATTGACAGCCTATCGCCCCGGATGGATAATCCTTTAGTGAACTCACGCGCAACCGCATGGGGGGGAAAGAAGCTCTGTAAACTGGCGGGTTGAGCAAGCCTGTACACTCGGTGGCCTCAGTTTTGCCCGCTTTTGCCTCTTGACTCTCCCCTAGCTGGAGGGTGTATACTACGTCTGGTTGCGCGACCACAAGCCACGTTAAGGAGGTGAGCATGAACACATTGGAAGCCATCCGCGCTCGGCGGAGCATACGTCGCTTTAAGCCGGACCCACTGCCAGAAGATGTGCTGACAGAGCTTCTGACCGCGGCGACGCTGGCCCCTTCGGGGAAGAATGAGCAGCCGTGGCGCTTTGTCGTCGTGCGCGAAGATAAACGCCCGGAGTTGCTCGCCGTGATGCGCGCCGGGTTGGCAGCTCGTAAAGCCGAGGGTGTGCCCCTGGGCAGCAGCGAGTGGACGGCAAGGGTGATGGAGCAAGCGCCCATCACAATTCTTGTCTTCAACGCTGATGATGAGAACCCTTTCGAGCATAAAGACTTCAGCGACGTTTTCGGCAATATGGTAGATGTGCAATCCATCGGTGCCGCCATCCAAAACCTGCTACTGGCAGCGCAGGAACTCGGCATCGGCAGCCTGTGGATCTGCGACATCTTCTATGCTTATGGAGAGTTGTGTGCCTGGCTTAACGAACGACACCAGCTCATCGCTGCCATATCACTCGGCTACGCTGACGAAGCGCCCCTCCCCCGCTCACGCAAGGCGGTGGACGAAGTGGTACGCTGGCTATAAACCAGAAGGACGGCGTTTATGCTGAAGATTGGCGACTTCTCCAAACTGGCGCAAGTCTCGGTGAAAACCCTGCGGTACTACGCAGACCTAGGGCTGCTCAAACCGGCATGGATTGATCGCTTCACGAGTTACCGTTACTACACGCCGGAGCAGCTGCCGCGACTGAACCGCGTCCTGGCACTCAAGGACCTGGGTTTCTCACTCGACCAGATCACAGTATTGTTGCGTAAAGAACTGCCCGCTGACGAGTTACGCGGAATGTTGCGGATGAAAGCGGCGGAACTTGAGCAGCTTGTGCAGGCAGAGCAGGATCGCCTGGCTCGCATCGAGGCACGCTTACAACAGATTGACCAGGAAGGCGCACTGCCCGATTACGAAGTGGTGCTCAAGTCAGTGGCGCAGCAACGCATTCTGGGGCTACGCCAAACCGTTCCAGTGTATGGTGGCATCTTCGAACTGTTCCGGCGACTTAACGCCCACCTGAGTTTGTACGCCATCGAAAGTGATGAAGCCCACCCGTATCTCATCATCTACTATGACCAAGAATACCGCGAGCAAAGCGTGGACGTGGAAGTCGCCGTGATGCTGGAGCACCCCATTCCTGCCGGTCCGGGCATGCGAGTGTGGACCATGCCGGCAGTGGAGACAGCAGCTTGCGCCGTGCATCACGGGCGGCTGAAGGATCTCAGCCGTGCCTACAGCGCCATGCTCACCTGGGTTGAACGAAACAACTATCGCATCACCGGACCTAACTGCGAAATCTACCTGCGTGGTCCAGAAACCGCCAGCGCGCAAGCCGAAGTCATTGTCGAAGTGCTGTTCCCTGTAGAACACAAATCTGTATCAGCATACATTGCTCAACTAGAGAAGGAGAAAGTTAAGATGCAACCGATGATTGTTACCAAACCCGCTTTCAGTGCAGTGGGTTTCAAGTACCGGGGCAAGAATGAAAACAATGAAATCGCTGCGATGTGGAACGTTGCCAATGCCCGCGCGCCGGAGATTGTTGCCGCCGCCGAAGGGCTGGGCGCGGCTTACGGCCTCTGCCGCGATATGGAAGCCGATGGCGTCTTCGAGTACCTGGCCTGCCTGGAAATCAAAGACATTCGCGAGATTCCCGAAGGGATGGAGCGCTGGGATGTGCCCGAACAGACCTATGCAGTCTTCCCCTGCAAGCTGAGCACCATCGGCGAAGCCTACCGCTACGCCTTCCAGGAATGGCTACCGACCTCCGGCTACCAGCGCGGTGATGGGCCCGACTTCGAGTATTACGATTACACCTTCGACCCCAACGATGCGGAGAACTCGCAACTGTATGTGTACATTCCGGTCGTGAAAGCCTGATCTTTACGAATCCAAGACCGGGGACGGATGACCGGGCCATTCGACGGCAGACCGGTCCCCGGGCCTCAATCATATAAAGGATATCACAGATGAATGCAGTACTCAGGTATTACGCTATTCCAGGACCGATGACCGATGCCGGACCACATGCGGCGCTGTTTGAGGGATTACCCACAGACATTCCCACGCTGGTCAAGGTCATCCAGGGGGTGATGGTACATATCTTCTGGGCTGAGGCTTACGGATTACAGCTTTCCGACACACGCAAAAGTGAGGTCAACCTGCGCCGCGTGGACTTGCAGCTGGCGCGCCTGTTGGAGCTCGATCCGCGCCCGCTCAGCGAGGCGCGTCCCCCAGAACGGCGCCTGATCGGCAACTGCCGTGACTTCTCGGTGATGATGGCAGCGATCCTGCGCCATCAAGGTGTACCAGCTCGCGCCCGCTGTGGCTTCGGTACCTACTTCGTGCCTGACCATTTCGAGGACCACTGGGTCTGCGAGGTTTGGAATGCCGAACAAGGGCGTTGGGTATTAGTGGATGCACAGCTCGACGCAATGATGGCGGAGGCGCTCAAGCTCGACTTCGACCCACTGGATACGCCTCGCAACCGCTTCATCGTGGGTGGACAGGCATGGCAATGGTGCCGTGAAGGAAAGGAAGATCCACAGAAGTTCGGCATCTTCGATATGCACGGCATAGGTTTCGTTGCCGGCGATCTCATGCGCGACTTCCTCGCCTTCAACAAGGTCGAGATTCTACCGTGGGATGGTGGTTGGGGCTACCTCACAGACCAATGCTACGCCAACATCGAGGATGGCAGCGACTACGGTCCGATGGATCGCCTCGCCGCTCTCACACTCACCGGTGATGCTGCCTTCAAGGAAATCCGCGCCCTCTATGAGAACGACATGAACTATCATGCACCGGCGAACCTATTCTCACAACAGTAATAGACGCCTCACCTGACATTGTATTCAAATGAGTGCATAGCGGACAAGGGTACAGGCTCAACCATCGTGCTGAGTCTGTACCCTTGGAATCGCGGTACAACATAGGAGTTGCTGCCCCGGCGGTTGGTATGTTGAGGCAACAATGAAGGTCAGATGCGCAAACTGCTAAACCCGATAAATGTCGGTTTCACTTTCCTTGCCCTCATAGCTATAGGGATCGCCTTCTTACGAGACCCCGAGACTGGAGGACGCATGTTGTTGCTGTCCGGCCTGTGCTATCTCGGCATATCGCTCTGGATTCGACTCTGGAAATATGTACTTACGTTACTGGCAAATGACAAACGCCCCCGAGGTCCCTCATGATCTATCCCTTTCGTTCTGCACAATCCATAAACATCAATAAGCGAGGCGCCAATGCACTATGCGATTTACACTCCCAATTTCGGCCCTTACACCAGTCCTGCCAACCTGGCAGAAATGGCACGTGAAGCAGAAGCCGCGGGTTGGGATGGCTTCTTCCTCTGGGATCACGTTGCAGGATGGTCCCACGCGATCTTTGACCCATGGGTCTCCCTAACCGCTGTCGCTCTCGCGACGACGCGCCTACGCTTCGGCTGCATCACACCGGTTCCGCGCCGCCGCCCGTGGAAGCTGGCTCGCGAGACCACCTCGCTCGACCAGCTCTCGAGCGGACGGCTCACGCTCATCGTGGGAACCGGCATCGGAACGGCAGAGTGGGATGACTTAGGCGAAGAAAGCGATCCAAGGAAGCGCGGGGCGATGCTGGATGAGGGCTTAGAAGTGCTCACCGGATTGTGGTCAGGAGACCCATTCGGATACTCGGGCAAGCACTACCACGTCAAAGAGACGCGCTTCTTGCCCGCACCGGTACAATCACCGCGTATCCCCATCTGGGTGGGTGGTTTCTGGCCACATAAAGCCCCGTTTCGGCGCATGGCGCGTTGGGATGGAATGTTCCCGCTCTTTGAAGAATGGGAGATAGACAAGGTGCTGCCGCTGCTGCGTGAAGCGCTCGCGTACGTACGCGAACAACGCACTGATCTCTCTGCACCCTTCGATGTCGCCATCACCGGGGTGACGCCTGGCGATGCGCCTGCCATAGCCACAGAAATTGTGAGCACCTACGCCGCAGAAGGGGCGACCTGGTGGCTCGAGGGCATCGCTCCCTACCGGTTGGGACTTGATTTCAACGATGAGTGGCCCCTGGAAGCCTTCCACGAACGCATCCGGCAGGGACCACCCCAAAGCTGAATCGCATTCCGAGCACACGCCAAAAGAGCTGCCAAACTGACGAGGAAAATGATCCAAGGCCATCCACCCGCCGCGCCTGTTTAGGAATGCGGTCAAATAGAACAAATTTTCTTCATTTTGGAGAATATGACGTTAATTGTCATATTCTTGCGGTATCCTGAAATCGTGTTCGAGAGACTTATCAAGCATCATGAGGAGGGAACAAATGGAACCGCAAGTCATTCAGAAAGAGGCATTCAGTGTTGTGGGCGTCAAGTTGCATTGCTTTATGGGAAAAGCTAACGACTTTCCGCAGTTGTGGCGGCAGCTCTTTGGACGCATGGGAGAGACCGAGAACATTGCCGAGCAGGGCATATCCTATGGTGTGATGGATGCCTACGATGAAAGCACCGGTGGGTGGGATTACATCGCCGCCTTCAGCGTGGATGCCAGCAGCACGGCGCCGGAGGGCATGGTGAAACTGGACATTCCCACAGCTACTTATGCCGTCTTCCCCTGTACCATGCCGACCATCCAGGAAATTTACGATAGTATCTACCAGCAATGGCTGCCACAATCGGGTTATGAACATGCCCGCACACCGGAACTGGAACGCTACGGCATGACCTTCAATCCCGAGGACCCCAATTCGCAGCTCGAGATCTGCGTTCCGGTGACGCGAAAGTAAAAAACCACACCTGCGCTGCACAAATTGCGTTACGGTAGATCAAAAGGAGTAGAAAACCCATGGAACGGATTGTGGCTTACTGCGGACTTGTTTGTTCAGAATGCGAAGCATATAAGCTAACTCAGGCGAATGATGTGCCAGGGCTTGAGCAGCTTGCCGCGAAATGGCGTGTAGAATACAACGCGCCTGACATGACGG
>JAFGFB010000172.1 GCA_016931315.1 Anaerolineae bacterium | reverse complement strand
CTACCATCGAGGGCATGGTGCAGGCGATGCGGGTACAGTTTGTGATTCTAGGATCTGGCGACAAGGGATTGGAATCTTATTACAGCAGTTTGCCTACACGTTATCCTGGAAAGATTGGCACATATATCGGTTACAATAATACGCTGGCGCATCTCATCGAGGCGGGGAGCGATTTCTTCATTATGCCTTCGCGCTATGAACCGTGCGGCTTGAACCAGATTTACTCGCTCAAGTATGGAACGCTACCCATCGTGCGGGCCACCGGCGGCCTGAATGACACGGTAGAGCAGTATGACGAGGCAACGGGCGCGGGCACGGGTTTCAAATTCTGGGAACCGAGTGCTAGTGGTATTTATTACACGGTGGGGTGGGCTGTCAGCACTTACTATGATCGCCCTCATCATATTCAACAGATGATTCAGGCGGCAATGGCTCAGAACTTCTCCTGGGAGGAGAGCGCCAAAGCTTACGAAGAGGTTTATCGCCGCGCAATTCTCAACAAGATGATGTTGTAAGAATAGGCGTAAAGCGTTACGCGTGGCAGGCGCCGACGCTTCAGGTCGTTCCATAATCACGTGGACACGGCATCCCGTGTCCACGTGATTTATACACCCGGTTCATCACCTTTCCCCGGATATCCCGTGATCTCCTGTATTTCTTCATACAATGGTTTGAGCTGTCTGTACATGCGTTTGTAAACCCGATGGAACAACCCGTCGTAAAGCTCGCGGGTCTCAGGGTTAGGCTCAAAGACATTGCCCTGATGGGACATCTCTGCAACAGCGCTCTCGAAATCCGGATGTAGTCCCAGCCCTACCGCCGCATCCATCGCTGCGCCCAAGCCTGAAGTCTCGTAGGTGTGTGGGCGTATCGCCGGCAGTCCAAAGATATCCGCGGTGAGCTGCATTGCTGCGTTGCTCTGTGAGCCTCCACCTGAAACTCGCAGCTCCGTAAGGGGTGTGCCGCTGCGCCGCACTGTGCGCTCCATCCCCTCGCGCAGGGCGTAAGCCAGCCCTTCGAGGATGGCGCGATAGAGATGTGCGCGCGTGTGCACATCGCCAAAACCGATGACCGCGCCTTTTGCTTCCGGACCGGGCACTTTTAACCCCGGTGACCAGTAAGGTTGCAGCATTAACCCCTTGGCGCCAGGCTCTGCCTCCGCTACAAGATGGTCGAAGAGCGTCTCGGGTTCGACTCCGTGGCTTTCTGCCAGGCGGCGCTCCTCGTGAGCAAATTCCTGCTTGAACCAGCTCACCATCCAATAGCCCCGGTACACTTGCAGCTCCAAACTGTAAGCGTCTGGCACTGCGGAGGGGTAAGGTGGGATGAGGGGGATCATTTCGACGTAGCGTTTCTGGGTCGTGTTAATCGTGGCAGTGGTGCCGTAGCTCAAACAGCCGATATGCGGGTCGAGCGCGCCGCTACCGATGACCTCGCAGGCTTTATCGGCGGCGGCGGCAATCAGTGGCAGCCCTTTGGGGATGCCTGTCGCGGCAGCAGCGGTAGCGGTGATTTCCCCGAGATGCCCGGCAGGCGGAATGAGCTCCACCAGCAGCTGCGGGTCTATGGGCACTGCACGCCACTTCCAGTCCCAGGCTTTGGCCCAGGTGAGCGCTTTGTAGTCGAAGGGCAGGTATCCTACCTGGCAGCCTACGGAATCTACAAAGTGCCCGGTGAGCCGGTGCGTAAGATAACCGGAAAGGTAGACGATTTTGTGTGTTGCTTGCAGCACCTCTGGTTGGTGGCGTTGCAGCCAATTGATCTCCGCCTCTGCCTGGAGATAGGCGACGGTTTTCGACATGCCGCTGAGAGCGAAAGCTAAACCCCACAACCCTTTCACGGGTTTGACTCCCGCCGTACGGCGCTGGTCAAGCCAGATAATTGCGGGGCGCAGGGGGATTCCTTGAGCATCCACGTTGATGATGGTGGAGCGTTGTGTGGTCAACGCCACGCCGGCTATGGCCTCTCGTAACTCGGGGCGCTGCTGCCAGAGCTGCTGGCACGCTGTGCAGAGCGCTTCCCAGAAGACATCCGGGTCTTGTTCCGCCCAACCGGGTTGTGGCGAAGTATAGGGCGTAAAGGGAACCTGCACTTTGTGTACTAGCGTCCCGTGCAGGTCGAAGATGAGTGCCCGCGCGGATTGCGTTCCGTTGTCCAGAGCGAGAATGAGATCTTTTGCCATGGGTGCTCCTGCGAGTGCGGTCATGACTTTCTTTTGCGCCAGTATAGCACGCCCCCCACTACCGCCAAACCCAACAAAATGCCAGCGATTGTGCCGGCAGCAATCTTTTTGCGACGCCGCGGCAGATTGGCTTCGCGGCGCGCCTGTGCTGCGAGCAGGGTAGGTCTCCAATCTGGAATGGTTTCGCGGGGTGGAAGGCTGTAGCAGCATGCCCAGAGTTCCCGATATGCGGCGACTTCCGTGTCCCAGCGGGCTTCATCCCAGCCCAGTTCTGCCTGGCAAATGCGACGGGCGTCTTCGAGCAGCGCGGCGCCGCCTTGAGGAAGCAGCAGGCCAATTCGGGTACGCCGCAGGAATAGATCATCCAGGTGGGCTACGCCTTCGCTGCGCGCTGCCCAGCGTAGTTCTGCCCAGAGGGTTTCTGTACCGGCGATAGGTTCCAGTTCCCCGGGCTGCGCTGCGCGCACCAGTGTGGGGGCAGCTGCTCCGTAACGCCCAAGTAACCGGCGGCGTTGCGCTTGGGTCAACGTATTCCCGTTGGGCAGTGGCGCGTTCACGGGATTGAGCACGGGCATATCGTCATTGAGTTCGGGCATCGAGGGAATCTGCGCCTGCACCGCCTTGAGTGCATCCAGGGCAATACGCCGGAAAGTCGTCAGCTTACCGCCGGTTACGGTGAGCAACCCTGCCTCGTTCCAGACTACGTGGTCACGGGATTCTTTGCTTGGGTCGGCTTTGCCGCTATCAATCACCGGGCGGACGCCCGCGAAAGTGCTGATCACATCATCGAGGCCCAGCTGCAATGCCGGGAAATGCGCCTCGACGACCTGCATGAGATAGGCGACTTCCTCCGGCGTGATATGCGGTTCGGCGTCGAGGGGTTGCTCGTGGTCAAGATCTGTCGTTCCCACGAGCGTGATTCCTTCCCAGGGGAAGATGAAGACCGGACGGCGGTCTACGGGGTGCAGAAAACTGACCGCTTGGGCTACTGGGAAGCGCCACGCGGCAAAGACAAGGTGACTGCCGCGCAATGGGCGAATGCGCTGCGCTGCGCCAACCTGCGCTCGAAGTGTATCTGCCCACGCACCTGTGGCGTTGATCACCACCCGTGCCCGCGTCTCCGCGTTACGCCCGGTGACCTGGTCTTGCAGTTTTACACCGGTTACACGTCCCTCTTCACGCAGCAAAGTGTCCGCGCGGCAGTAGTTTAGTGCGGCGCCGCCAGCGAGAACCGCCTCGAAGATAACCCGCAGTACCAGGCGCGCATCATCCGTCTGTGCGTCGCCATAACGCCAACCGCCCTTTAGCCCCTTGCGCGCGATGCGCGGAGCGAGCATCTCGAAATCTGCGGCGCTGTAATAGGTGTGACTCCATTGCAATGCTAGCAGATCGTATACGGTAAGCCCGGCGCCATACGTCCATTTGCCGGGGAAATCACCCTTGTAGGTTGCCAGCAGGAAACCGAGCGGATCAATCAGGCCTGGACCTTCTTCCATCAGGCGCTCGCGTTCCTGGACGGAAGCGAGGGTAAGCCGCAGTTTGCCTTCCTTGAGATAACGGATGCCTCCATGGACCAGCTTCGAGGAGCGACTGGAGGTGCCCCAGCCAAAGTCGCGCTGTTCGACGAGCAGCGCCTTCAGTCCCAGGCGGGTGGCTTCGCGCAGAATCCCCGCGCCGGTAATCCCGCCGCCAATGATGATGATATCCCACGGTTGGTCCAATTTTGACCAGACTTCATCGCGCCATTGTGGTGTGAGCATGTGTATGCCTCCTCAGTAAGTCAAAAGTCACACGTCATTCTGTCATGACTGCTGCTGGAGTAGTTTTCCCGGGTTCATGACGCCCTGTGGGTCGAAAACTTGTAGCGCTGTTTGGATGGCTCTTAAGCCCAGAGTGCTCTTTTCGGCTTGCAGGTATGGCGCATGATCCAGGCCCACGCCGTGTTGATGGCTGATGGTGCCGCCGTTGGCGACGATGGTTTCGCTGGCAACTGTTTTTAGGGTGTGCCAGCATTCCAGCGTTTCCTCAGGCGTCGGAGCCAGTCGGAAGAGAAATTGGACATAGATGCTAGAGCCGTAAGGGTAAACATGGGAGAGATGGGTGAAGACGTGTACAAACTCATCCTTGCACAGCAAGCTGGGGCGCAGCGCCTCTTCAATAGCTTTGACCATGGTGGGCACGTTGCTCCACGAGGTCGCCGTCTCTAGTGTGTCAATGCCGTAGCCTTCTTCCCAGAGTGCATTGCGCAGATACGGCGAACGGAAGCGATTCTTGTGCCACGTTTTCCCGAAGGTCTGCGTGGCATAGACGCCGTTATACTTTCCGGTAATATCGAAGGTCGCTTTGCTCGCTGCATCCGAGAGCGCTTCGGAACCGGTGACGCCCACGATGAGCATACACCGCTCGTCGCCGGCGCCGCGCAGTGCGAGATACTTTTTCAGCGCGCCAAGCAGCGTCTCGTGACCCGCCATCGCCAGTGTGGTCTCCGTCTCCATAGCGGTGCTGAGTCGTAGCATGGAAAGAGGGATACCCGCCTGAACGATTTCGCGTACGGCAGCGCGTCCGGCCTCAAAGTTGGGAAAGAAGACGGCATGGAAGGTCTCTTTCTCCGGCAGCGGCGTCACACGGACGGTTGCTTCAGTAAGAATGCCCAACCGCCCTTCAGAACCAAGCACCAGCTCTCGTAGGTCGGGTCCGGCAGCGGAGGCGGGGAAGGTGGCGGGCAATTCCAACGGCCCAGCAGGCGTTTCCAGATGCCCGCCGGCGAAGAGTTTCTCGATGCGTCCGTAGCGCAGCGATTGTTGCCCGCTTGAACGGGTGACGACCCATCCGCCGAGCGTGGAATATTCGAAGGATTGCGGGTAATGCCCCAGCGTGTAGCCGTGGGCGCGGAGTTGTGCCTCCAGCTCGGGCCCTGAGACCCCCGCGCCGAAAGTCGCCAGCTGACTTTCTTTATCGAAAGCTAACAGGCGATTCATGCGCGTCACATTCACGGTGAGGGTAGGGCGCTCTCCTATGGGGTTCACATGCCCGACCACGCTCGATCCGCCGCCGTAGGGAATCACAGCGACATCGTGTGCTCTGGCAAAATCCAGCAGCGCATGTACCTGTTCGCGATTCTGTGGGAAGGCAACGCCATCAGGGACCGCGCCGAACTGCCCGCTACGCATCGCCACCCAATCTGGGAAGCTCTGCCCGCGCGCATGCCGCACGCGTGCCTCGGCATCGGCGCTGATCAGCGGGTGTGTGGGCAGGCGCGATGCCGGTACTTGCGCGAGCACTTCCTCCAGGGGCGCATCCTTGGGGGGACGCCCTGGACCGAGAGTCTCACGAGCGTAACGTGCCGCCGAATCGGGCAGCTCGTAAACAAAACTATCATCTCCCCAACCATTCCAACGTCGCATAAAGACCTCCTGACTTAAAACTACCGGCTTTCAAGGTCTGCTACTGCCTGCCAGTGTGCGATACTCTTTTCCATGACGCGACGGGTGATGTCCTCCGCATTTGCGGCATCACCGTTTACAAAAGCAGTGTACAGATCTGTGTAGAACTGCCTGGAAAAACCTCGGGCTTCGGAACGTGCAAAATACTGGCATGCCATGGCCTCGTAGAAAGAGGCAAAACCGTTGAGAATCAGCGTGTAGATAGGATTGCCTGAAGCAACAGTGAGCAAGTGATGCAGTTGCCAGTCATAGCGTGCAAAGGCGCTGGCATCCTCTTCCAGAGCTACAGCGTTTTGCAGATGTGCCAGCATACTTTGCGGATCATGTCTGACGGCGGCGGCTGTGTACGCCGGAGCCATAGCCAACCTTACTTCGAGCAGGCGGGGTACAAAATCGTTGGGAACGTGCCGGTAGCGCACTAGCGAGCTCAACACATTCAACCCCCCTTCCCGCCAGAAATCCTTCACGAGGGTGGGTTTCCCCTGACGGATAGTGACCCAACCGTCGCGAGCGAGTCGTTGTAGCGCTTCACGGAGCGTGGGTCGGGTGAGACCTAACTGCGCGGCGAGGTCGCGCTCGCCGGGTAAGACTGTACCGGGTGGATAATCGCCATTCAAAATGGCGGTGATCAGACTTTCCTCGGCATAATCCGCAGGCTTTTGTGGCGTATTCCATTCGGGCATTGCCATCCTCATTTTTTTTGTACTGGTAAGTGGTCTTACCAGTAAATCATAACACCGCTTTTTGTTGCTGTCAAGAGGTGGGGGATAAAGGGCATTCGTAGCAGTTCAGCGGGCTTCCGCGCCTTCTGTAAGGTTCGCTGTGAGATATGATTGCGCCATCAACCCCGGACGAATGCCTTGCTCTCGCTTCAGGGATATTGTGCGCAGCATAGCGCGATTTCGGTCAGTGATCTGCTTCGAAATCCCGATAACGCCAACGGGACACTTATGTGTGGTATCTTATCAATAAAGCGGGGGAATCACGGCGCAGCCCAGGAATCCCCCAGATGCAGAGTTTGCGCCGTTTGAGCGATCAATTCG
>JAFGFB010000171.1 GCA_016931315.1 Anaerolineae bacterium | reverse complement strand
CACAGAGGGTGGGTGGTGCACTGGAATTGGTGATCATAGACTCCGGTTCGCGCGATGGAACACCGGAACTGGCGCGTGCTGCCGGTGCGCGCGTGCTCACCATCGCCAAACGGCATTTCAACCACGGCAGAACACGTAATCGGGCGATCGCGGAAACGCATAGTCCCTACATCGTGCTCACAGTACAGGATGCTCTTCCAGATGGTTTGGATTGGCTGGCAACTCTTTGTGCGCCCTTGCTCAATGATCCTTCTATTGCAGCCAGCTATGGTATGCAGGTGGCACCAGAACATGCCGATCCTTTGGCTCGCGCGCGAAGTTTGGTATGGCAGCGCGGATGTCCACCATCTCAGATTCAGAAAGTAGCCTCCTCGAAGGCGTTCTGGGCATGCTCGGCACAGGAGCGGTTAGAATACGCCCGTTTTGATGATGTTGCTGCGTGTATGCGGCGTTCATCTTGGGAAGCGCTGCCCTTCCCTTCTGCATCGTATGCAGAGGATTTAGCCTGGGGGGTGCAGGCGGTATTGCGCGGTTGGCGCATCGCATGGGTGCCCGAGGCGCGCGTGTGGCATTACCATACGCGCCCTATCAACTATGAATTACGGCGTGCTTTTCAAGATGGGTTAGTGCGGGCACGTTGGTTGGGTTGGCCGACTGTAGAGATCACGATCCGTGAGGCGGCAGCGCTATTGCTGGAAGCTTATCAGACCCATCTGGTTCAGCACCACGGGGTGCTGCGCAACCCAGATGATATTCGTCGGGCATTGTATGGCGAGCGTGAAGAGACTCGGGCGCGGCCTTCTGGTGTTTTTGTCGAATTCTACGAGGAGATTATCAACTTTACCTGGGGATTGGTAAGCGCGGGCGAGGAGCTCTATCCTGGTGGAGAACTTCCAGAGCAGCTTTGGCCTCAGGCGGCGGCTTTTGCCACATCCGCGGTCATCGGCGCCAATCTGGGGTTGGTCGCTGAACGCCGTCGGGGATTGTTCTGGGCTTTGTTGCGTTTTGTACTGGCGCGGGGTGTGTGAGATTACTTGGACATTGGATCATTCGTCGCCCCTTGGTTTGGGGCGGCAAGGTGCCTGATTATGCTGACGGGGTTTCGCGGGTTCAATTGAGGATTTATGTTCAGGTTTTTCACCAAGCCACGTGATCACCAGCATGCGCTGCCTACCCGGGCGTGGCGTAGAGCACAGAGAGCTGAACGAGGTTTTTGGGTGCACTTCATTCGTGATGAATTGCGGATTTCAAGCCGTGAGCAATTGGTGGGCTTCCGCCTCTGTGAGGGCAGAGTCCACCTGTGCGCATTTGGGCACGCCTACAGCGACTGGATGTATTCGATGGATCCGCCAGTCATTGCAGGGAAAGTTCTGGATTTAGGTTGCTCGGTAGTGAGCGTGTTTGAAAAATGCCACAGTGCCTCGGTGGTGGCGATTGATCCTCTACTTGATGATTTATCTCAAGTAATGCCCGAACTTGTAGTGATCGGAAAAATCAATAACTGCGAGTATCGTTGTTGCCGTATCCAGGATGTTCCCGAAGTGGATTTTGATATCGTATGGTGTAACAATGTTCTGGATCATACGGAAGATTGGCGCGATATTATCCGTCATGCTGCGCGTGTATTGAAGCCCTCCGGGTATCTATACGTGGGAACAGATGTCAGGAGCAACTCGAAACTGCTGGATGTAATGCACATTTCTGCGATTACGGCGGAAGGGCTTCTTGCCGAATTGGAAATCAACGGTTTTGAAGTTGTCTGGCAGTCGTCGCGGAATGATGCTCCCCAATACAGATTTTCTGTGCGCGCGCTCAGGCGCCAGCAGTGATACCGGGTGACGGTTTAATCTGTGGGCGCTGGAGCGTTTCGCAAACCTCTCATTAGGATGAAGCATGCGTATCGCACTCGTTGTACATAAATTCCCGCCGGTTTATCTGGGCGGCACTGAAGTTTACACTCTCAATCTGGCTCGTGCCCTGGCAGCTCAACACCAGGTTGCGGTACTGTATCGCGATGATGGTGATGGCATGCGAGCTGGGGTTGAAATCCATGAACGCGAGGGCTTTCAAACCTGGCGAGTGGCGCGCGCCTTCAATCCGTGCCAGGCTAATCCAGCGGCACTGTTCTTTGATACTTTCTTCAACCCCGATATCGAGCAGATTTTCCGGCGCTTTCTGGTAGAATTTCAGCCCGACCTGATCCATTTTCAACATCTGATGTCTCTCTCCTACCGTCTGCCGGCGCTTGCCGCAGGGATTCCGGTGTTACTCACATTGCATGATTATTGGTTCTTATGCGCCAATTCGCAGCTCATCTGGCCGGATATGCAGATTTGTCGTGGTAAAGCCTGGGGCATGAATTGTGCGCATTGCGCTACCGCACGCGCAGGGGGACCGCTGTTGCGCCTGGCGCGTCCCTTATTAGCTCCAGTCATGCAGCTGCGGGATGCGTTAGTACGCAGTGCCGCGCTGCGTCTGGGGCGATTTGTTTCGCCCTCGTATTTCTTGCGAGAGCGTTACCTCGCCACGGGCTTTCCGAAAACCCACTTTGAGGTATTGGAGAACGGCATTGACCTTGCCAAGTTCAGCGCACCCTCGGTTCCACGCTTGGCGAATGCACCCTTGCGTGTGACTTATCTGGGATCGTTGGCATGGCAAAAAGGTGTCCACGTGTTGCTTGAAGCCGCGCGTGGCATCTCGCCGGAGCAATTACAAATCAGGGTTTTTGGCAACCCGCATACATTCCCGGACTATGTGACTCAGTTGCGTGCTGTGGCCGATCCTGCATTGGTGACTTTTGAGGGTGTGGTGGATAACGCGGCTGTGGGGCAGGTTCTGGCTGAGACTGACTTGTTGGCAGTGCCCTCGTTGTGGTATGAGAATTCTCCTGTGGTCATTCAGGAAGCCAGAGCTGTCAGAGTTCCGGTGATTGCCTCTCGCATTGGGGCTTTGACTGAGAAAGTACATGATGGGGAAGATGGGGTGTTGGTAGCCCCAGGAGATATCGCTGCATGGAACCGTGCTCTGATGCAATTGGTTGCTGCCCCAGAGATTTTATTCGCCATGCGCGATCATAGCCCGGCGCCATTATCGTTTGCGGATCATCTTTCGCAGCTCCAGCAGATTTATGCCAGGGTCCGTTGATGTATAAGAATCCGGTGTTGCGAATCATCGTTTGGGTTTTGGTGGCATGTTTGTTAACTGGTTGCAGCGACCTGGTGGACCATGCCCAGGATGGCGTCAGTCTTGATTGTGAGGTTGAACTGGTTGCCGGGACATCGGTGGGGCAAACTTTTGTGGCGCGGCATGGAGGTCTTGACGCTGTTGAGATTTCCTTGCGTCCGGAGAGTGACGCTAAAGGCGAACTGATATTGCACTTGTGCACCAGCCCTACCTGCTCTGAGAATTTGGTGATTGCCAGCCTTGCCTTTACACCCGGCGCCCAAACTGGAATCTATCGCTTTGACTTTTCTCCTATTTTGAATTCACATACCCGGTATTTCTATGCCTTTTGGGAACCTGGAAAGGATTTCTCGGGTACGATTCACGTGCCCTGCGCCGAAGCTGAACGCTATGTTGATGGCGCGTTGTACAGTGACCATGTACCTATGCCGGCACAGGCGGTGTTCCGCTTGAGCTATGCTCCCGAATTTATCCTGCTCGATCTGCTACAGATGGTCGCTGGATGGCTCGGCTATGGGTTGGCATCTATTACTCTGCTTTTCTTCTCCGGATATATTCTGACGCGGGGGTGGGCGCGCCACGCAGGTGCGGATTTTACGGCAACGCTGGTTATGAGCTCGGCATTGGCGCTGGCAGTTTGGATGGCTTTGCTGTTATGGGCAAACCTGCTTTCCATGACGTTGTCGGCGTGGGCGGTCCGTGGATTGGTGGGCATCGCTGGCGTTGGAGGGGCACTCACTTTCCTTCGTGATAGGGAGATGTGGCGCAAGCGTAGCTACTGGTTGGGGGAATCTCCGGTGGTCACCGCGATTTTGTGGTTGTGCGTTCTTGGCGCTATCGGATTCCGCCTGTTTGTGGGACGCAGCCTGGTGATGCTCCCCGGTAGCGACACCTATCACCATACCTTGATTGCGAAACTATTCGAGGAACAGGGTGGGCTACCCAATACCTACCAGCCTTATGCGCCGCTGGTCAGTTTTTCGTACCATTTTGGCTTTCATAGCATCATTGCCCTTTTCCGTTGGGTGTTTGGCACGGAACTCTTGTTGACTACGAAAACTGTGGCACTGGTGTTGAATGGCGCTATTGCCGCGACCGCGGCGTTCCTGAGTGAACGTATCACGGGCAACCGCAAGACGGGGGTTGTCGTGGCTTTGCTCGTGGGTTTAATTATCGTCTCGCCATTTTGCTTACTGCGTTGGGGGCGATTTACACAGACGGCGGGAATGTTCTTTTTGCCCCTGGCTGTTTTGCCTTTCCTGGCGCGGGATGAGCGTCGGAGTTCCCTTCTTGTATGGGCATTGTTGATTGCGGCCCTCGTATTTGCCCATAATCGGGAGGCTTTCTTCGCTATGATTCTGTTGGGTATCGTGGCGATTCCCAGGTTGCTGCGCCGTGAGTGGATGGTGTTGCACGATTGGTTATGGATGGGCATATTTGCAGTATTGATCGCGTTACCCTGGTTGGTGCGTATCGCTTGGGTGCAACTGGATCCCCAGGGACTGCGGGTAGTTTATGAGATTGTTGGCGGATACAATGACTTATCGCGTTTGGAACTGCCGGTGCTTTCTTTCATCACCAATATTCCGGTGCTCGCGCTATTTGTTATGGGTGCCGTCGCCACCTTGTTGGACAGGGAGTATTTGGAAGACTGGATACTGGTGTTCTGGACACTTGCACTGGTCGCGGGAGGTGTTCTCTATTTCCAACTGACGGGGTCCTTTCACTGGGATTTGAAGACCTCACTGCTCACACTGTCGGTGCCGGTCGCGGTTTTCCTCGGAATCCGTCTTACTCGCCTTGTTGCGCGCCTGCAAGGCGCCGGACGCTGGGTGCTTTGGGTTGCAGTGTTGCTACTGCTGGGGATTGGCTGTGTGGTTGCCGGAGTGCAATCCCCGGCGGTGCTCAATGGGGGGATGATTTACTTGCGTCCTGGCGATTTGATTGCCATGAACTGGATAGAGACGCACACATCGCCTGCGGCACTCTTTGTACCTAATGCCTCACAGGTCGAATGGTCTCCAGATTGGCTTATCGGCAGTGATGCAGGGTATTGGCTCCCGCTGTTGGCGCAGCGTGACACAACTCTGCCACCGATGATCTACGCCTGGGAAACTGCGGATGCGAGTGTCCTGCAACAGGATCTGATGAACACCCACGCGATTCTGGATGCCGCGGCAGCCCAGGAATCTTTGCCTTCCTCAGTGGTATGCTGTACCGGTGTGACTCATTTTATTGCCTATGACAACAACTGGCCCATGACGGCAGAGGATTTGTTAAATACCGACACGCTTGAGCTGCTTTATCAGCAGGACCGTTTACAGGTTTTCGAAGTCGTTTGTCCTGAAGTTTGTCCCTAGAATGACCTTAAGCTGCCAAGTGCAAGGCAGCTATGAGGAATGGTTTGATCGTATCTTCGATAAAGGTGAAAAGCAATGTCTGTTACGGATCCGACTACAACCATTACTGGCAATTATTTCGACAAACACCAGTCGCGGAATCCCCTGGTGCGGGCGCTTGTGCGAGGTTATCGCCATACGCTGCAGGACTTTGTCGCGAATTTGCCCGTCGCCACGGCCTTGGAAATCGGAAGCGGTGAGGGACATCTCATCGAGTACATCCACGCTGTCAGAACTGATCTTTCTTGGGTAGGTTCGGATATCACCTATGCCATGGTTGAGGTGGGGCGTCGGAATGTCCCGGGGGTATCTTGGTCTATCCATGCGGGAGAGTCCCTTCCCTTTCGGAACGCATCCTTTGATGTCGTGCTGGCTTGTGAGGTGCTGGAACATGTGCGGCAGCCGTTTCAGGTGATGCGAGAAATATGCCGTGTGTCCTCCCATTATTGCGTGGTCAGTGTCCCATGGGAGCCCTGGTGGCGCGTCTTGAATATGGCGCGCGGGAAATACCTGCGCGACTGGGGCAATACGCCTGGTCATTTGAACCATTGGTCGCGAAGTGGTATACTGCGTCTGATGGAAGCCGATTTTCAGGTTAAACAGGTGCGGCTAGTCATACCGTGGGTGTTTCTGGTGGCTGAGAAGCGCAGATCCTGAAGAATTAACCCAGATACTCCAAAGGGGGTATTGAGTCTCTGGGGGGTGTGTGGTACAGTGTAAATGGTTCACTATAATTTCCAGGAGGTGTATGATATGAAACGCTTTAGTTTAGTCTTTGTGTTGCTTGCCTTGTTGGTTGCGTTTGTGCCCGCTGGCGTGTGGGCATTGCCTGGCGGCACGTGGAATACAGGTATGAAAATTCAGAACCTGAGCGCCACTGAGAGCGCCACTATCGTTGTAACGCTGTATCGCGAGAATGGTACGATTGCCTACACGTTGGACAAGACTGCTGGCGGCGCTGCCTTGACAGCTCCCGCTAATGGGTCTGTCGAGCTGTACATGCCCAACTATACATCTGTTGCGGCTGGCAAGTATGCTGCGATGGTTAGTTCAAACCAGCCTATCGGCGTTGTCGCGACTCAGACTGATTACGACTACGGCTTGGCTGATAGCTACAATGGCACTCAAGGTGGCACTAAGCTCTATGTGCCTTACGTGTACCATGCTCACAATAACTGGTCTACCGAAATCTTCGTCCAGAACACGACTAATGCAGTCGCTACTGTTCGGGCTTCGATCTCTAATGGTACGATCACTCAGAACTACAGCCGGTCTATTCCGGCTTATGGTATGGCGTCATTCGACACCAATACAGCTGAGTTCAATGGGCTTGGTTCTGCCTTCATCGGCGCGGCAGTGATTACCTCTGATGAAAATGCACAGCTGGCAGTGATGGTGAATGAGTCCCGTGTTGTTGCCTCTGGTGATGCGAAGGGCAATGTGTTGGTTAGCTTCCGTGGTCTGGCGACGGATGATTCTGGCGCCAAGCTGGTGCTCCCCTCACTGTATCGGGAATTCAGCGGTGCGAGTGGCACTTGGCGTAGTGGTATCAAAGTTCAGAACGTTTCTGCAACCGCCGCTACGGTCACCGTTATTTTGAAGGCCGACCCTGACAGCCCGAGCGGGGCCTTCACTAAGACCTTCCCCGCGGTCAGCATCCCCGGCAATGGCGGTTCCACGGAGTACTACCTGAAGAACTACACCGATATCCCGAATATGTTTAAGGGTTCGGCTGTGGTTCAATCCACTGGCGGCGATGTTGTGGCAATGGTTATTCACACCAACTACGACGCGGGCGGTGGCTATGGTGTTGCCAACGGTTATCTGGGCATTGCTGATGGTGCTACTGCTCTGAGCGTTCCTTCCCTCTATAAGGGTTGGGCTTCCGGCGCTGGTGTGTGGGTCTCTGGTCTGAAGCTGCAGAACCTGCATGCTACTGAGACCGCCAATATCACCGTGAACTTCAAGAATGACCCGGATGCTCCCAATCCCACCTGGACGGGTACCAAGAGCGGGTTGATGCTGGCTCCGGGCGCATCTGTCGAGCTGTATCTGAGCAACCCAATTTTGAATGGCGGCGCAACTGTGCCAGATTCGTTCAAGGGTTCAGCTACCATCACCAGCACTGGTGGCGAGCTGGCTGGTACGGTTATCCATACCAACTACGGACGGCACGTTGCGAACATGTACTTGGTGATCCCCAAATAATCTCGCTGTACGCAGCAGGCGGGGATGTACCAGTAAGTTTGTCTGCTCCAAGCCGAGGAGTTTTCCTCGGCTTGGTTTTTTGAATCCCTGTGGAGGAAAAGAGCATCATGGCAATTCCATGGCCAAAGAGAAGTTTTCTATTGTTTTTGGTTCTTCTGATAGGTCTTGTAGCTTGTCAGAGTACCTCTACGCCGGTGGTAGTACCTTCAGTTAGCCCCCTTGATAGCCCACTCACCACGGTCTCCGTTATTTCGACGCCTGTTCCGCCTCCAACACCTGCGGCAGACAGGGGTGTGGTTGTGGGCACGCTTACCTCCGACGAGCCCTTTGCGCTGGTTGGTTTGATTCTGTACCTCGGTGATATCATTGAGGCTGATGACGAGACCCATGTCGGATTTTTGGATCGCTCTAGGGCGCCTTTAGGTCAATTTGATTCTACAACTGGGCGGTTTGTTTTTGCTGATGTACCGCCGGGCATATACTCGCTGATTATTTACGAGGTTGAAACAACTGGGCGCGTTTATCTTGAACCCTCGGGTGATGTTTACGTTATTGAGGTTCGCGCTGGTGAGACTACGGATCTTGGAGCAGTGATGCTCCCCGCACCTTAAATAGAGATTGTATAAAGACAGTCTCCTGTTCGAGGCATAAGCAATTCACTTGCTGCCGATTTGGTGCTATTCCGAGGCGCCTTGTTTGCGCATTCATGTAGAAATCAGACTTCCGCGCTCGCATAGCGCGGAAGTCTGATTCCATTATGGGAAAGTAGCTTTTGGGGGCATGCGCCGATGTTGATTCCTCTGGGCTCACTTCACCCTTATCGCCCCTGACCCCTGATCAATCCATAGCAGAATCTGCGTCTCGGCATTCTCGTAGTCCTCGGATTCCCAGACCGTTTCGTTATCATTGCCCTCTACCCGCGTGAAGCGCGTTGCGGGCTGGAATGCGCCGCTGCCGTTATCCAGCACGATGCGTACCCCTACGTCATCCGGTACGGTGACCGTGATGGCGCCAGAGCCGCCGTCAATGCGCCCTTCGAAGCTGCCGGTTGCGGGCAGGTTCAACGCGATGGCGCCGGAGCCGCCGTCCAATTCTAGCGCCTCTAGGTCTAGTTCGCTCAGATCAAGCTCTAGATTACCAGAGCCGCCATCCAGATTGAGATCCCAGGTCACGCCAGAATTGAGCGCGATTTCCCAGGGGACGCTGCCGAAAGTACTTATGGAACGTATATTGAATATTGGCGTGGTTTCGCGCGTGTTGATGCGTACCTGCGCGGTATCCTCGAGCCTGTCTACGGTGAAATCCAGCGTGTCATACGTGGTGATTTCCCCTTCGAGCAGCTGCTCCGAATCATCAAGCGCCTCCAGAACTCCGGATTGGCTGCTCCAATCCAGCCGGAGCTCGGCTTGCTCGATACCCACTACCGGATGCGATATGGTGTGGCTTTCTAACACCGGTTCCCGCGCCAGTTCTGCCAGAGCAGGGATGTGGCGCGCAAAGAAAATCAGCCCCAGTACTCCCGCCGCCAACGCCAGGATGAGAATTGTGGAGATGATTGCGCCGGCAATCGAGCGCCTTCCCACGACTAAATCAATGCCCAGCGCGATGAAAATCACGGGCCATAGACGTGCTGCCAGTTCCCACGAAGGTTCCGGCAGGTAGCCGAGATTCGAGAGCAGCAAGACAATGCCCCCCAAAATCAGCACGATGGGCCAGAATACCGAGGGCCGCTGCCGCTGTGGGGTGGGTGGGTAGTGATTCAAATCTGACATTTTTAACCTCCTTCAAAAAGCACATGACGATTTCTTTGTACTCTATACTTTACGCACGCGCTATTGGAAAGTTGCGCGGATTGTTCCTACTAACAAGACCGGTCACAGGCTTTACTGTGACCGGTCTGATTGAGTAACTGTTCAGCGTTCTTCTATTTACACAATGAAGAGCGGCTAAAGCCGCGATTTTAGAGAGTGTTTTCGCTGCCGCGGCGCCGAGTACGGCGTTTGCGCGGCAGCGAAAAACACTCTTTCTACCGGGCTTTAGCCCGAAATTCGCACCTCACGGCGGAGGCCTGAACAGTCACCTGATTGGGCTCAGTTACCTTTTGAGGTGGGATTTTGCCCTTTAGCTTTTTCGCGTCGCTGCCTCCAACAGCTGCTGAATCCGTGGAATCATCTCTGCTGGATTGGGGTGCAGTCCTTCCAGGAGCAAGAGGTTGGCAAAGAGCTGTTCGATGGTCGCGTCAATCACCGGCACCTCGGGAGTGCTCTCTAGCAGCCCGGCGAGATTGCTCAACAGCGGATGGCTGCGATTGATCTCCAGAATCTTTGGCGGCGCGGTGAAGTTCTCTTCGAATAGGCGGCGCACCCGCTGCAGGTCGCGCTCCGGTCCGCTTTCTGCTGAGACCAACCGGCAGGGACTATCGCGCAACACTTTTGATTCACGCACCTCGACGACCCGCTCGCCCAACACCGTTTTGAAGCGTTCCAAAACGCGCTCGAAATCCGGCTGTGGCAGCGCTTTGGGCGCGTCAGCGGCTGTTTCTGGAGCTGGTGGCAATTCCAGCGTTGGATCATCCACATTTTGCAGCGGCTTGCCCTTAAATTCGCGTAGGGCTTGAAGCATGAACCCGTCGAGTGGGTCAACGAGGTACAGCACCTCAAAGTCTAGCGCGCGGAAGGTATCCAGGTGCGGGCTGCCGGCAACCGCGGCGGTGGTATCGCCGAGGATGTAGTAGATGGCGCTCTGTGGTTCGGGCATCCGCCCGACGTAGTCTCCCAGTGAGATCAGCCCTTTTGCTTTGGAGGAGGTGAAGCGCAACAGCGGCACCAATTCTTCGTGGTCGGTGGGGCTGGTGGCGATGCCTTCCTTGATAAAGGGGCCGAATTCGGACCAGAATTGCGCATAGTCTTCGGCTTGCGTTTCCGCCAAATCCTGGAGTTTTTTCAGTAGCCGTTTGCTCAACGCACGTTGAATTTGACGCATGGCTCGATCATTCTGCACTGTTTCGCGGGAGATGTTCAGCGGGAGGTCTTCCGAATCCACCACGCCTACCACAAAGCGCAGATACTCGGGCAGCAGGTCTTTGTTATACTCTTGGATGAGGATTTTGCGCGAGTAGAGCTTCAGCCCGTGTTCGGTGTGAAGTCGAAAGGGTCCCATTTCCCGGTGGCGCGGCACAAAGAGAATGCTCCGCACATTCACCGGTGCATCGGTGACCAGGTGTTCGTGCAGCAGCGGCGAATCGGGGTCCAGTGTCAGCTGCCGGTAAAAGTCATCGTACTCTTTATCGGTCAGGGTGCTGGGCGTCTGGCGCCAGAGGGCGATTTGTTCGTTGATGCGGCGTCCCTGCAATTTGATGGGGAAGGCGACATAATTCGAATGCTTGCGGACAATTTGCTCTAGCCGCCAGCTGGAGGCGAATTCGGTGGCATCTTCCTTGAGTTTCACTTCAATGACTGTTCCCCGGTCTGGCTTGAGAGCGGGTTCGAGCACGTAGCTGTTCTCGCCGGACGAAATCCAAGTCCAGGCTTCGGCTTCCGGGTGGTAGGAACGGCTGGTGACCCGCACCTCATCCGCGACCATGAAGACGGCGTAGAAACCCACACCGAATTGCCCGATGATATCGGATGGACGCTGCCCGGCTTCTAGCTGCTGGAGAAAAGCCATTGCCCCGGAGTGTGCGATGGTGCCGAGGTTTTCGATGAGCTCCTCACGGGTCATGCCAATACCGGTATCTGCCACGGTCAGCGTGCGCGCGTCAGCATCGAAATCGAGGGTGATCGCCAGCTCTACTTCGGGATCGAGCACCTCGGGATTGGTCAGCATCTCGAACTGCAGGCGGTGTAGCGCATCCGAGGCATTAGAGAGCAACTCCCGCAGGAAAATCTCCCGCTCGGTGTAGAGAGAGTGCGCTAGAATGTTGAGCAACTGGCGCACCTCTGCCTTGAATTGCAAGGATTCGGTTTTTGTTGTTTCAGTCATAGGTCCTCCTGAAAATGTTGGTGTTTCTTGAAGAGCATTTCCCTTGTGCGGATACCGCCGGAAACCCCTAGGTCATGTCAAATCATAGGTCAAAAGCACATCGTCATCAGCAGTTCGACGCGCGCCTGTGGCGGCATATAGTGCCATCGCGGCTTCGTTGGAAGCGTTGGTCATCAGGAAAAGTTTCAAGTAGCCTGCCTTACGGCTGATTCTTTGGATTTCCCCTAGCAGTGCACGCCCGATGCCCTGGCGCCGGTAAGGCTCGCGCACCTCAACTTCATAAACAAACATCATGGGGCGCGCCTGGTCCCAACGGTTGAGCCGATAGGCGAGCAGAAATCCCAATGGAATTCCTTCCTCTTCGGCGATCAGCAGAATATTCTGGGCGCTGGACAGAAAATCCACAACCACATCGGGGTCAGGGAACTGCCCCTTGAAAAGGTGCGCTGCCCCCATGGCAAATGCCGTATCGTCTACAGTTAGACGTTGAATTTGCACTATCTATATTCACCCCCATCTTTGATTTTCCATGATCTATGATACCCCTGTTTCATTAGAATGCCGTTAGCAATGCCGATTTTCCTGGCACTCCAGAGATCCTTGGCAGGGAGGGTGTCGGGTCTGCAACTGTTCAGACTTCCATCGCAGGACGCAAAATTTGGGCTAAAGCCCGCTATAAAAAGTGTTTTTGGCTGCCGCGCCACGCACGGCAGCCAAAAACACTTTCTAAAATCGCGGCTTTAGCCGCTCTTGTTGCGGCAAGCGGGAGAACTCTGAACAGTTACTCGGGGCTGCGTGCTGGCAAATTCTCTGAATCGCGTATACTGTATTTGTTATCCAACTTTCAACGAAGAGGAGCGTTCACACTATGAGCCATGGTACTGTCTCGAGTAAAGAACCCATTCGTTTATTCGAGTCCGATTTTCTGGAGTTCTTTACCCATATTCACCCTGCCGTTATCGTGGTGATCTGGCTTCCGGTCACCGTTTTCTTCCTGGTGCGCGCCGTAATTGGATTAGCGCCTGGCGCCGCATGGATTCATATTCCGATTGGTTTCTTGCTTGGCGTTTTCATCTGGACTTTTGCCGAATATATGTTGCACCGCTTTCTGTTTCACTTTCGCCCGCGCAATCCCTGGCAGGAGCGCGTGTCCTTTCTCTTTCACGGCGTCCATCACGCCCAACCCATGTCTAAGACGCGCCTGGTGATGCCACCTCCGGTCAGCATTCCGCTGGCGTTGCTCTTCTACGGCTTGTACTGGCTTGTCGTTGCGCAACTCCTGGGTGCAGCGCAGTGGGTTGCGCCACTCTTTGCCGGTTTCATCACGGGTTATCTCTGGTATGATCTCACGCACTACGCGCTTCATCATTTTCCGGCACGGCGCGGTTACTATAAGATGGTGCGCTTGCATCACATGCGCCATCACGGCAAGGATCCAAATATCCGCTATGGTGTGAGCTCGCCGTTGTGGGATTATGTGTTCCGCACTATTCCCAAATAAGCGCCATGACTCAGGCTGTCCATGTACCTGAGATGTCGCCAGAAGCTTTCCAGAGCCGGAAAGTGGCGACTATCTCGCTAACCCATTGGATTCACGATACCTATACCGCTTTTCTGCCGCCACTGTTGCCGGAGTTTATCACCAAACTGGACTTGAGCAACACTGAGGCGGGCACACTTTCGGTGTTTCTGCAGTTGCCCTCGCTGTTGCAGCCATTGCTTGGGCATCTCGGTGACCGGAGGGATTTGCGGTGGCTGATGGTGCTTGCCCCTGCGATAACAGCGGTCACGATGAGCCTGCTGGGGATAGCGCCAAATTATGCGGTGTTGGCACTGTTGTTGGCAACCGCAGGCGCAAGTTCGGCGGCGTTTCACGCGGTTGTGCCTGTGCTGGTAGGGCGTTTCTCCGGTAGCCGGCTTGGTTTCAGCATGGGTGTATGGATGGTGGGCGGTGAGCTGGGGCGCGCCTTTGGCCCGCTCATTGTGGTGAGTGGCGTCAAATGGTTGGGCCTGGAAGGGACTCCCTGGTTGATGCTTGCCGGTTTGCTGGCAACCGCACTGATTGCGAGCCGTTTACGCGGCATTCCTGCGGCGGTGGTGCCTCATACGGAGAGCAAAACTGCCCAGAGTATAGCCTGGCGCCCGTTGCGTCGTTTGTTGTTGCCGTTGATTGGCTTCATGACCATCCGTGCCTTTTTGTTGGCATCTTTGACCACTTATCTGCCTATCTACATGACCGATACCGGGGCAGATTTGTGGCTGGCGGGCGCAGCATTGACAATTCTGGAAGTTGCAGGGGTAGCCGGCGCTTTTCTCAGTGGCGGGCTTAGTGACCGCCTGGGACGGCGTCGCATGTTGATGGGGGCGGTGCTGTTTACCTCAGTGTTGATGTTTATCTTTGTTTATAGTGCCGGATGGGTGCAGTTCCCACTATTGCTCGCCATGGGTTTTTTCGCCATCTCTATCACCCCGGTGGTGATGGCGCTGGTACAGGAGAATGCCCCGGAGAACCGGGCGTTCATCAACGGCATCTACATGGCGCTGAATTTTGGGATTCGCTCGCTCATCATTGTTGTGGTCGGCATGTTGGGGGATTGGCTGGGCATGCGTGCCGCTTTTCTGGTGAGTGCTGGGTTGGCTCTGCTCGCGATTCCCTGCGCCTACTGGCTACCCGAGCAGGCTCATGCCTGATCGGCTTGGGGTGTAATTCCTACTCCCTACTAATTCTTCACCTACGAATCGAGAACCTATGCGTTACGTACCTGATCAAGAGGGCAAAATTTGGGATGTGGGCGCCGCCGGCGCGGTGGTGCATGAGGGACGTGTTTTACTCGTCCGCAAGACCTATGGTGTTGCAAAAGGGATGTGGGGATTGCCCGGGGGGTTTGCACAGCACGATGAGCTGCTGGATGAAGCGGCGTTGCGTGAAGTGTGGGAAGAAACTGGCTTGCATGCGGAGGTGCTGGCGCTGATTGGTGTGCGCTCGCGTTACGAAGCCGAAGGTGGCGCAGTTTTTGTGATCTTCCGTATGCGTCCTTTGGATGGGGATTTGCACCCCGATGGCACGGAGGTTGATGACGTGCGCTATTTTTCCGTTGAAGAGATTCAGTCCATGGGTGAACGCGAAATCTTCCCGCTGACGCGCAGCGCTGCACTGACGGCGCTTTCCCCTGCTCCCGGATTGGGAGTTGCGGACCTGCCTCCTTCTTCCAGTGCTTCGGTCTATCGTGCTTTTATGGCGCGCGCGAGCTAATTCTTCTGTTCGAGCTTGTTGGAGCGGCGTTGACGCCGCTCCAACAGGATTATGAGACCCCTGACCCTGTTGCATGGCTCCGCTTCGCCGGCAGCGTGAACGTGAATGTGCTTCCCATACCCTCAACGCTTACCACGCTGATATGTCCCCCGTGCGCCTCAACCAGACTCTTGGCGATTGAAAGCCCCAGTCCAGTACCTCGGGGACTGCGAGCGACTGCGGGACGGTAGAAACGCTCGAAAATGTGAGGGAGATGTTCGGCAGGGATGCCCTCGCCAGTATCTTGCACGGTGACCTGCGCCACAGGCTGTCCTGTTTCAGTTGCAGGTTGAGCAAGCGTCACGGCGATGTTTCCCCTGGCCGGCGTATGCTGGATGGCATTGGAGAGCAGGTTGAGCAGCACTTGCGAAAGCCGTCGTGCATCGCCCTCGATGAACACCGGTGTTTCCGGTATCTTTGCACTTAGTGTCACTCCTTTTTCGCGGGCGCTGCTGCGCACGCGGTCCAACATGCTGTAAACCAGCCCGCCAAGATCTAGTGTGGCCCACTCCAGGTGCAGTTCACCTGCGTCAGTCAATGCGAGCACCCGCAAATCTTCCACCAGATGATTGAGCCGTCCAAGTTCTACCTGTAAGCCGGAGATGACTTCTGGGGTTGGCTCAGTAATCCCATCTTCCAGGCTTTCCATCTCGATCTGAAGCACGCTCAGGGGGGTGCGCAGCTCGTGGGCAATATCATTCATCGCGCGGCGGCGCAGCTCCTGTTGGTGCTCCAGATCCCCCGCCATGGTATTGAATGCCACTGCCAGCTCGCCCAGCTCATCGTCGCCGCTGACCGGAATGCGATGGGAGAGGTCTCCTTGCGCGATTTGCTGCGTTGCGCGCGAAAGTGCTTTGATGGGTGCGAGGATACGTTGTGCCTGCCATTTGCCCAACCAGACTCCCACCAGAGCCACGATGAGCGTAGCGATGAGCAAAAAGAGCATCACTTGCCGCAAGAAAGCGGTCTGATAGGCGTTGAGTTGCCCCAACCCAGACATTACAATTAGCGTGCCCACATGTTCTCCATCTACCATAACCCTGACACCGCTGCGGGCAATTGTTTTTGGAACCAGCGCGAGTTTATCTGCGGATGGCTCGCTATCTGCCAATACATTCCCTTCAGTGTCTAGCAGTAACAGCCGTTCATCCGCTGGCACGATTGTGCGTCGTTCATCCTCGGTGCGGTCTCGCAGAGCAGGTTGCATCATGATCGCCGGCATATTCTCTGCCTCAGATTTGTAGAGCGCGACCAGCTGGCCAACCCCCTCCCAGCTGCCTGTGAGCGCATAGTAGCGAGAGAACACTGGCGCTAGCCGTTGAGCTGCACGTTGCCCGCTGTAGGCGACCAGAACAACGAAACGATTGCGGATGATGATGTTGGATAGCGCCATGACCAGCAGGGCAGTCACTACGATAGCGAGTAGCAGGCTCAGTGTGAGTCGGGTTGAGAGGCTCGATTTCATTCTCACTCAGCCTCCGGATTCTCGGTGAAGCGATAACCGGCGCCGAAAACCGTCCGGATATGGCGCGGGTTCGCCGGGTCGGGCTCCAGCTTCCGCCGTAGATTGTGGATATGCACGTCAATCGTGCGTTCGAAGCCGTCATAATAGCCCAGGCTGGTGGCTTCGAGCAGTTGTGCGCGGCTGAGCACCCGTCCGCGCCCGCGCACCAGTGTGAGCAGTATCTCGAATTCGGTAGGGGTAAGGGGAATCACCTCTCCATCCAGCAGGCATTCGCGCGCGCCGACGTTGAAGATAACATCGCCGAAGTGATAGTTCTCCGTGGCTTCCTGAGGTTGGGCAAGCTGGTTGCGCCGTAGCACGGCGCGGGCGTGCGCCACCAGCATCCGCGGGCTAAAAGGCTTCGTGATGTAATCATCTGCGCCGAGCTCCAGCCCTAGCAGCTCGTCGGTTTCCTCAACCCGGGCGGTGAGCATGATGATGGGCACGTTGGATTCCTGGCGCAGTGTGCGGCAGACCTCTAGCCCATCCATGCCTGGCAACATCACATCGAGAATAATCAGGTCGGGTTTCTCGCTGCGCGCGCGCGCCAGCGCCGTGGGTCCATCGAAAGCCGGCACCGTCTCGAAGCCCGCTTGCTCGAAGTACTTCTGCACCCCGCGCGTAATGCGGGCTTCATCGTCCACAATCAACACCTTCAACCGTTCATTCGCCATAGCACACCAGTATACGCTCCCTGCGCTTATTATAGCGCGGATTTCTTTCCTCACATCCTATCACATACCTGTTCGGAAATTGTTAAGACGATCCGGCTACCTTGGAAGGGTCGCCTTATGCGGCGCCCGTCTTTCTTGCCCCCACGACCATCTTGCCCTTCGTGTCAATTCGTGGCAAAACTTCCCGCTCTATTCTATCCGCGTTATCGGTGTTCACCGGTGTTCATTGGTGTGCATCTGCGTCCTTTTTCTGATTTTTAAATTCCACCTGCACCTTTCCAATCCTGTCCCTCGGCACTATAATGTCCCTGAGGCAAGAGGTGCGTTTCAGAACGGGGGCGATAATCTCAAACGCTCCTGCGGAGAGTAGAATAAAATTGATTTTTGGCGCCGGGGCAAAGCCCCGGCGCCAAAAATCAATCAAAAGAAAGGCATCTGCGTGATAATCGCTTTCTTTTTGCCCCGGAGTTGAAATGTACTCGCGACAAGTACTATGCAAAAGTCCCGCATGATTCGCGCATGAATACTCTATCTCGTCGCAATACTAATTGCGACGGTGACGGTTTTCGTGCTGAACGTTAGCCGCCCGGGTGTGCCCACCCCCATCGGCCCTACGCTGACCGCTCCCCTGCCCGCGACCCTCACGCTCGCCACTCTCAACCTCTGGCACGATTACCCTCACTACTCCCAACAACCGGAGCGGCTCGAGGCGGCACTCGCGACCTTGCGCGAGCTTCGCCCCGACGTGCTCTGCCTTCAGGAAGCCGCGCGTACTCCCGTCGTCCAGAACGCCGCTGAGGCGCTCGCAACCGGACTGCGCATGACCGGCGTCTACGCGCGCGCCAACGGTAACCGTGCTCTCATTCGTTTTGAGGAAGGCGAGGCGGTGCTGGCGCGGGGCGAGCTGGCGGATAGCGGGGCGCTGGAACTGCGCCCTCGCGCGGGTTTCTTCGAGCACCGGTTGGCGCTCTGGGCGACCGTCGAGACCGCGGCCGGCCCCGTCGTTGTCTTCAGCACGCACATCACTAACCAGCGCGGCGCGGTCAATGCAGCGCAGATTGCCAGCCTCGTGGATTTGGTCGAGCACCAGCGCCGGGGCTTGCCGGCGGTCGTTGCCGGGGATTTCAACGCTACCGAGGACATGCCAGGAATCGCGGCACTGCCCGCCCACTGGCATGATGCCGGGCGCGGCGCTTTCCGCGCGGCTCATCCCGAGGGGCCCGGCGGCACCAGCCTGGGCTCCGGTAAGCGCATTGACTACATTTTCCTCGTCGAAGGCGATAGCGTGCGCTGGGAGATTCTGGACGCGGGCACCTTTGGTGCCGAGGTGGTCTCCGACCACCTCGGCGTCTGGGCGCGCGTCAGCCTCGCAAAAGGGGAGTAGCGCCTAGTACCCCCGGAATTATGAGTTTTCAGAATTAATCCGGTAATAGGGCGCCTCCCGCGCAGGCACAGGTGCCATTCAAGCATCCCTACAGGACGCGTCTGGTTTCCCGCGTTATTGCAGGCGCTGATGAGTTTTTAGAATTTAACTCGGTAAGAGAGTGCGCTCAAGCAGCACGAGTTTTTTTCAGCCGTCCCTATGGGACGGGGTTTGTAATCCACGTGGCTGTACAGGCACTGATGAGTTTTCAGAATTTAGTTCGGTAATAGGGCGCGCTCAGGCGGCACAAGCTTTTTTCAATTGTCCCTACAGGACGGGATTTGTTGCCTACGTGGCTGTACAGGCACTGAAGTGCCTGCCTACTTTCAGACGTCCCTACGGGACGAAGT
>JAFGFB010000170.1 GCA_016931315.1 Anaerolineae bacterium | reverse complement strand
CTGCGCCCGCAAAAATCACGCTCGCGGAGAGAGGCGCAGAGGGTTTTTTTGAGTGATCTAGCCGATTTTGCCACTGTAGTTTTTTTTGTGATTTTTGTGGACGGGGCTTCGCCCCGTCCACAAAAATCACACTTGCAGAAAAAAGACGCAGAAAGTTAACGCCTGGCGAAAATTTCAGGCGCCTCTACGAGGCGCATAAAAAAGGTGATTTTTTGCGAATGTCTCAGGCGTTTAATCATTAGCCTAACGAACAAATCGTGGTATGATAATTCCCACTAACGTATAACTGAGCATTGAAACCATAGAAGGAGCATATGATGCTAAAACAATTACAGGAGCAAATCGCACGCCTTCGGGCAGCCGGCGCACACTATGTTGATGCGCGATGGTATCCCATAGAGGAAAGCAATGAGATGGTGATGTGGAACGGGAACCTGAAAGAAGCCAGCGCCTCTCGCGAAAGCGGCGTGGGCGTGAGGGTGCTTTACAAAGGCGCCTGGGGCTTCTCAGCCGCCTCAGACACCAGCCAGATTGCGACGCTGTTCGACAGAGCGCTGGATAACGCCCGCGTCGCTGCGGAACGCGTCACCTTCCCCATCCGCCTGGCGGAGAAAGATGCCATTCAAGCAACTTTCGAAAGCCCCAATACCATCAATCCCTTTACTGTACCAATGGTGGAAAAACTGGCCTTCATGCAGACTATGGATGCGCAACTGAATCAACCGGGTGTTTTCCAACGGATTTGCGCGTTGGCTTTTGTTCGCAAGCAAATCGTCTTCCTTGATTCAGAGGGCAGTGAGATTGAAAAGACCATCACAGAGGTTTTTCCCTCAATTGAGGTGGTAGGATTGGACGCGCAGGGCGAGATGCACTCACGCAAGTTTAGCCCGGCGCGCATGGGAGCTACCCGCGGTTGGGAAACACTCGACATGGAAGTCTTCACCGCCAACGCCGAACGCATTGTGCGTGAGATGAACGAGGTACTGGTCGCCGAACCCTGCCCTAAAGATGTACGCTCAGTTATCCTTCTGCCAGGCATTATGTTTCTGCAAACGCACGAGACCATCGGGCACGCGCTGGAATTGGACCGTATCCTCGGCTACGAGCTGGCATTCGCGGGCGGTTCCTTCGTCCGCCTTAGCGACTTCGGCACGCTGCGCTACGGCTCCGAGAAACTTACCGCTCGCGCTGATGCCACAATCCCCAATAGCCCCGGCAGCTTTGGCTTCGATGATGACGGCGTCCCCGCACGGAACAACCTGCTGATTGATAAGGGCCTGCTAGTGGGCGCCATCACCGGGCGCCAGATGGTCGAAGAGGCCAATGCGCGCGCTGGCAGACACATCTTTGATGGCAGCGGCGGCGCCAATCGCGCCACCACGTTCTACCGCGTTCCCATCGAGCGCATGACGAACATCAATATTGACCCTGGCAACGATGGCACATTGGATGATATCGTCCGCAATACCGAGCGCGGCATCGTTCTCGATGGCGACAAAAGCTGGTCCATCGGCTCGAACCGCGAGCAATTCCACTTTGCCACCGATATCGGCTGGTTGGTAGAGGACGGGAAAATTACACACGTGGTCAAGAACTCAACCTATCAGGGCGAGACAGTCCCGTTCTACAACTCGCTGTCAGCAGTGGGCGATGAATCCACCTGGGAAGTCCGCTATGTAGATAACTGCGGCAAGGGTCAACCCAATCAGATCATGCAGTTGGGGCATGGCGTGCCGGTTTGCCGCTTCGACAATGTAAGGATAGGAGAATAACCGTGAAAGACCAAATTCTGCAAACCCTCCACGATTTGCGCGGCTATGCACTGGCGAAAGGTGTGGAAGCCACGTTCCTCTATCATGAGGAGGACAGCTATCTGATGCGTTTTGCAAATTCAGCGATATCGCTGAACACGAATGAGCACCTGATTCGCCTGGATATCACCGCCTATAAAGGACGGCAGCGCGCCAGCTACGGTCTGATCACGGCGTTAGGCAGCCTGAAAGAGATGCAGCAAGGCGTGGATATTGCCGCCGAGATGGTGGAGCATGCCCAGCCGCTGAGCTATGATCCCACCGTGCCCGTCTACACCGAATCCTTCAGCGACGAAAGCGCCTTCGATCCGGCGCTGGCAGGGCTGAGCAATGAAGCACGCCTCGCCTACTTCAATCAGGCAAGCGCGGGGTTGGAGACGGATGAGGTCCAGCTCTCCGGCGTCTTCTCCTGCGGTTGGACCACCTTTGCCCAAATCAACACCCGGTCGGAGCATACACAGTTCTTCAAGGCCTCGGATGGACAGATCACTATGGTACTGTCACACACGGGACTCAAGTGGGAAGTCATCGCCGAGCAATCCGCGCAGCGCCAAAGCGATCTAACGCCGGACGCCCTGCACCACGACCTGGGATTTCTGCTAGAGCACTATCAGCACGATACGCCGCAGCAGCTGCCATTGGGGACCTACGATATTGTCTTCGGACCTGCAGCAACCGCTGAAATGTTGGGCATGATGGGCTACATCGGTTATAACGGCGGCGCGATGAAACGCGGTTTCGCGTTCTTCAATGAAAGCCAGGTGGGGCAGCGTGTCTTCTCCCCGCAGTTCACGCTGGTAGATGACCCCACACGCCGTGAGACCTTCCCCTTCCTGCGCGATATGATGGGTATCGTACGCCGGCCCTATCCCCTCTTCACCGAGGGTGTATTCCAGGGCTTCATCTGGTCACAGGATGACGCCGATGAGTTTGGCGCACAGCCCACAGGGCACACCGTTCCCCATAGAAGCATCGTGATGCAGGGCGGCAAGGTCGCAGCGAGCACACTGCGTGACCTGGTGGCAATGCCGCGCGAAAGCGACATCCTCTATATCCCTTACCTGCATTACATGAACATCGTGAACCCATCAAAAGCCCTGCTCACTGCCAGCTCACGCTTTGGCGCGTTGCTGCTCAAGAAGGATGGCTCCGTTGTGGTGCCCTACAACGTGCGATTGACACAAAGCCTGATCAATGTCTTCGGGGATAAGGTGGCATGGCTATCTCAAACGCAGGTTGCTTACAACACCTCCGCGAGCTATGGAGCGCGCAATCCACGCGCCACAATCGTGCCGGCGCTGATTCAGGTCAACGGGTTGGAGATTTCACATTCCAATTCATCGTATTAGACAGCGGCTCTCCTTCGGCAGTTATTGCTCCAACGGCGCGTGAGAGCGCGGGCGGGCAAAACTCAAGACTGCACACATTGCTTCGCTCCCAATAAACGGGAGCGAAGCAATGTTCATGAGAGCAATACGAGGCACATATGCCAGACACAAAACTGATTCTGATCGAAGGCATCCCTGGTTCAGGGAAAAGCGCCACAGCTCGTACGGTGTATGAGCAGCTCGAGAAACGCGGAAAACGTCCGAAGTTGTTCCTGGAAGGCGATTGGAATCACCCGGCGGATTTCGAATCCGTAGCTTGTCTGAACAAGACAGAGTATGGTGACCTGCTCGCGCAGTTTCCGCAGCACAAAGCGTTCCTGGCACAACACGCCAGGCAAGAAGATGGTGAGGTGTTCTTCAGCTATCGCCGAATGCAGCACGAATGCGCCACGTGTGCCCCGAATGCACTATTTGAAGCCCTGGCGCGCTTCGAAATCTACGAGCTGCCAGCACAGAAGCACCAGGACTTGCTACGGCGCCGCTGGGAAAAGTTCGCTACACAGGCCGCGAGAGAGGAAAGCACCTACGTTTTTGAGTGTTGTTTCTTACAGAACCCCATTACCACGCTGCTTGCCCGCCACAACCTCGCCGAGAAGCAAATCTACCACCACATTCTAGCATTGGCGCGGAGCATTCAGCCACTACAGCCAAAGTTAGTCTACCTGGCTCGAAGGGATGTCTCGGCAACGCTTGAAGCGGTGAGGCGCGAACGCCCGCAAGAGTGGGCCGATTTTGTAACGTGGTATCTGACCGGGCAGGCGTATGGGCAAGCACGCGGCCTGGAAGGTTTTGAGGGAGTCAAGACGTTTTACGCCGCACGGCAGAAGCTGGAGACAGATTGGTTGAGAACTTTGCCCATCTCAAAGATTATCATCACCGATGACAAAGATTGGGAAACACGGCATAGGCAGATGCTATCCCTCCTGGAACAGTAACCTGGAAGCCAAATGCCACAGGAGCCTAGCGCTTACGCTCTTCCAACTCCTCAATAGTGCGGGGCCAGTCATCCTTCAATAGTCGTGACAAGGCTCGATCAGCCAGTAACCGATCCTCAGTCTGGCAGCGCGGACAGTAATTCATCTCATTGTTGGCATACTGGACGCGCTGTACAGCGGTCCCACAAACCGGGCACGGCTTGCCATAACGCCCATGCACTGCCATTGCTTCGTGAAATGCCGTTACGCGGGCGGGGAAGCCCTCGCCGGTTTCAGCACGCAAACGCTCCACCCATTCAGTGAGCACAGTTTTGGAAGCCTCAGCCAAACGCCCAATCTGCTCATCCGTCAGCTTCTGCGTCAGTAGAAAGGGCGAGAGTCGTGCGCGGTGCAAAATTTCGTCCGAATAGGCGTTGCCAATACCGCTGAAAAGTCGCGGATCGGTGAGGGCGCGCTTCAGAGTGTGATTCTCCCTCTGAAGCGCAGCCCGAAATTCCGCCGCCGTCGCCTCCAGCACCTCCAAACCACCGCGGTCGAAAACCTGCAATGCTTCTCGACCGCGAAACAAGTGCAAGCTCGCCCGCTTCTGACTCGAGAACTCAGTGAGCAGCAGTGTCCCGTTTTCGAAATCAACCGCCGCCAACCAACCTTTGGCGGGGATTCTACGTTCCCGGGCGATCCATTGTAACCGCCCGCTGATCATCAGGTGCAGCACGAGGAAATAGTCTTCATCAAAGGTGAAGACAATCCGCTTACCCAGGCGTTCGAAATCGCGCAACACGCGGCCGTGCAGCACCGTGAGCGGCGGCTCAACCGTGCGAAGCACAAACGGGTGCGCAATCCGGATGTGCTTCACAGCCTTACCCTGAACGAAGCGCTGCAGAGCCTCAATGTATACAGTAAGATCAGGATACTCGGGCACAGGTTGCCTCCAGGACCGCCACGCTGGAGCGTGGCTCTTTTCCGGCGTAAGCGTCACCTAAGCAAGGACCTGGACCGCGCATATCCGACTCAGAAGATCAGAAAAGGCTAAGCTGCTCCACACTAACGATGGAACCGTGGGTAGCCTTGAGTGCCTCTAACCCCTGACGCTGTTCGCGGTACACCTCGAATAAGGCTTCCGGCACGCCAGTTTCCTTATGATAAGCCTCCTCCTGCAAGGAAATGCGTGCCAGGATGTTGTCAACGTAGAAAGCGAATTGCTTGTCATAGAGCTCGCGGGGATAGGCTTTGCCGATTCCGGCGAATAATCGCTCAAGGTCTTCATAGCGCGGGATGTAGCCAATGGGGGTCTCGATAGCAGAAACGTCACCGTTGGCGTACAGCTCCAGCCAGCCCAACCAGACCTTAACATCGCGCTTCTCGCCAAGCAGTTTCTTGCCCTCACCACCGCGTGCCCCATGGGTGAGGAAATAGTTCAATCCCGCCATCACGGGCTTGGGCTGCAACCGTGGAGAGTTGAAGAAAGCGAACTGCGCCTCCATATACTCCGCCAGCGGACCGGGGATGAAAGGCTCGTTGGCCCAGGGCTGGCGGCGCACCCCCTGCGCCCCGACCTCTGTGGCAGTGGCCGCCGAGAGAATCGAAGCGCCGATAACGACTCCATGATTGGGATTCTTGGCTACCCAGACCGGCGGCATGGTATCACTATCGCGCCCGCTGTAGGTAATGACCCTGATAGGCACACCAGCGGGGTCCTCAGCCAGAGTCTCGTTGTAGTTGTCAATCACGTTGCTCGCCAACGTACAGCGCGCGTTGGGATTAGAGATGGGAATAGCTTTGCCCGTCGCATCCACCTTGCCAGCCCACCACTCACCCGTGTAATTGATTCCCTTTTCGGGAGCAGGTTTGCCATCCCCCACCCAACGCGGTTCCCCTCCTGGGGTAATCAACACATTCGACCAGATGACCTCCACGCCCGGTTCGCTCAACGCCGCGATGAGCAAGGGATCTCCTTCAGGATTAACATCCTGTATAATGCCAAAGATGCCCTTCTCCGGGTTGACGGCACGCAAGGTACCATCGGGCGCAATCCAGATTTGAGCCAGGTCATCGCCGATGAAATCGTCACCGACCATGGCCGTGGTGGTCTTTCCACAACCCGAAGGCGCCGCACCGGCGAAGAAAGTCTTGCGCCCACCAGGACCCATCAACCCCGTAATGAACATGTGCTCGGAGAGCTCCCGTTCACGACGGTAGTAGGTCGCCAGATCTACGGCGAAACGGTGGTTGCCCTTCTTGAGCAGTAGGGTGTTGCCCGCATAGGTGCATAACATCGAGTAGGTGGTCAACCAGCTGCGATCCATGAAAACACGCATATCGGGGAAATCCTCCGGACGATTGGCGCCCTCACTATGCACATTCGTGAAAAAGTCACCCGCCCGCGCCACCTCGGCATCAAACTGAGGATAAATGCTGCGATAGAGAATGTTCGCCGAATGCATCACGTAGGTGGAGGTGGTCATCTCAATAGCAGGAATAGCCGCCTGAGCGCCAACGGGTCCCCGGTTAAAGAAACCAATCAACAGAGTCTTACCTTTAGCAATCCCGGTCATAGTCTGCCGGACATAGTCCAACCCCTGGTCGCGGAGAATGCTCTTGGCTAACACGCTGGTATCTTCACCAGGATTGACGATATAGAGCGTTTTATCCACCACACGCCCTTGCTCTTCCGGAAGGTCAAAATGAATCGTGTGCCCGGGCATAGGCAGCGCTTTTTCCTCGCCTTTTTTGAGGCTCAATTCGCGCACCGCCTGCAAATCCTCTGCCGAGCCCGTGCTGACAAATACATCATCAGGGGCCATCATGGAAATGGCGTTGGCAATCTTAATCAAAGCATCCGCAGTGCGGATACCGGCGAGGCGCGCCTGCGTCTGCGCATCGCAACGCGCCCGAAACAACGCCTGTGCCTCCTCCATCATCTTGATCCCGCCAATTTCCACCAGAAGATCACTGCCGTGCTTCAATTTCAACATCTCACTCTCCTTAACTGGATATAGTCATTCCACCGCGTTCAGTTGCTCAACAGTATAGAACAAATAAAGGAATGAGCACAGTGATGAAAGTAAACAGAAAAGGGGGCGCAAATTCCAGAAGCGCAGCTTCAGCCACCGCCCGTTGTAGTGAACCGGGAAACCCCCAACGATGAGCCTCTTGCCGGGTATACGACAAATTATTGACCACATAACACTTCATATCAGGCGCGGTATGCCTGTTTGAGAAAAAAGATCCTCTTCGCCTGTTTGCACGACCTCTTCCAGTTCTTCCCAACAATCTATCCTATGGGTGTGTTTCAACTTGGGGGAAAAAGCGAGCCAATTATCATACAAATGCCTTTCTGTGAGTGATTTTTCGCGGCTGGGCTTCGCCCAGCCGCGAAAAATCACCTTTTTATGCCCCCCTATGGGGCCCCCGTAGGGGCGTTTGAGATTGTCGCCCCAGATTTGTAATGCACCCTATCCTATACCCCTCTTGCCCGTTTTACATAGCTGGATATACTTATTTCTAGTCGTCGTACACGATGGTCATACACGATAGTCGTACACGACGGTCGTACACCACCATCGTGCGCGACCATAGTCTTAAGCCACTAACATCGGAGTTGCACAACCATGTTCGATCTTGGCGGTAGGACAATCGGCAGATACCGCATCGGCGAACGCCTCGGACAAGGGGGAATGGCGCAGGTCTACAAAGCCTACCAACCGGGCCTGGATCGCTATGTCGCTCTCAAAATCCTGCATCCGCACCTCACCACAGATGAAGATTTCGCCACACGTTTTCAGCGCGAGGGTCGCGCCATCGCCGCACTCGAACACCCCAATATCGTCCGTGTCTACGATTTCGACACTGCTGATGGCATCACCTTCCTGGTCATGGAGTACCTCGAAGGCATCAGCCTGAAAGCTCGCCTGCGCGAGCTGGCAAACCAACAGGAACAGATGGCGCTGCCCGAAGCCGTCGCCATTGTCTGCACCCTGGCAGAAGCGCTCGAATATGCACACAAAAAGGGCGTTGTCCATCGCGACATCAAACCCTCCAACGTTCTCATTACCAGCGACGGCAGGGTGGTCCTGACCGATTTCGGCATTGCGCGCATGATCGAGGCTACTGCCATCACCGAAGGCAGCACCACCCTCGGCACCCCGGCATATATGTCACCCGAGCAAGGACGCGGAGAATCAGGGGATGCGCGTTCGGATATCTACTCCCTGGGCGTACTGCTCTACCAGCTATGTGCCGGACAGGTTCCCTTCGACGCCGATACTCCCTACGCCGTAATCCTCAAACACATCAGCGCCCCTTTGCCATCCGCACGTTCACTGCGTCCAGAGCTGCCCGAAGCTGTTGAGCGGGTTATCCTCAAAGCCCTGGCGAAGGACCCCGAGGACCGTTTCCCCACGGCGCTGAGTCTGGCACAGGCGCTGCGCCAGGCACTTGATGGTAAAACGTCGGAGACAGAAACGCCCCTGGAGGAAGAACCTGCAATGGCGCCGCCGACACACTGGCGCTGGATGCTTCTACCCATAGCCGCGTTGCTGATAGTCGCAGCGGGACTGTTGGCCTCGCGCCAACCCTGGAGGCAAACCCCTACCGCACCCCCACCCGCAAGTCCAGAGATTCTAGTCTTCAGCGGACCGGCACAAACCACCGATACCTGGCTTGATCCCGATGTGCCGGAATCGGTCTGGGGTGAGGCAGATTTGGTGCACCTGCAAGGACCCCTGACGCCTGACCGAGTTCTGTTGCGCTTCGATCTTTCCGAGCTACCGCCAGATGAAAAAGTGCTCACCGCCACACTTACACTGCAAGTCACACTGTGGGGTGAGGAAAGTTTTCCCGGCGCTGCGGTGCTCTATCGAGTGCTCACGCCATGGGATGCTGCCACTGCAAACTACAACTTCCCGTGGATGCAACCCGGATTGGCTGCCGGGGTTGATTATGATGCCACCCCGCTTGCTATTCAACCTCTGGGGGCAAAGGGTCCATTGCACTTTGAGGTAACCCAGGCTGTACGCGACTGGCAAAACGGAGCCTGGGCGAATGAGGGTTTCGTGATCATGATGTCTGAGGATAGCCACAATATGGCACACTGGTGGATCTCCTTGAGTGAACAAACCGACGCCCAGGCGCAACCCGTGCTGCATATTGCGATTCAAGCGCTGCCATGACTGAGACTGACCCTTATCTGCTCGATAGCGGCGGGCGCCGCTTCCCCCTCGCCACCTCCGTCACCACACTGGGACGCTCGCCAGAGGCACAGATCCTTATTGTAGAGCGTAGCGCCTCGCGGCGCCATGCCGAAATCCGCTGCGACACGAATGGCTGTAGACTCACCGACCTGGATAGCACCAATGGCACCACCCTCAACGGCTTGCGTCTCACCGTTCCACAGATGCTACACCCAGGCGACGTCATCGGCATCGGAAGCGCTACTTTCACCTTTCACGATCCAGAAGCCACGTTACGCGAGAGCCATGGTCCTCTGCTGGTGGTCAGCCCGGATCGGCGTGAAATCTGGGTCAACCAGCGCCCGATAACGCTCACCCCTAAGGAACAGCTGCTTTTCGAGTTGCTCTACGAGAACCGGGGGCGGGTAATCAGCAAACAGCAGATTGCTGTCGTCGTATGGCCCGAGTATCAGGCTGAGGTTTTCGATTATCAGATTGAGAGCCTCATCAAACGTTTACGCGAGGCGCTGGAACCCGATCCGCGCCGCCCCGTTTTGCTGCTCACCGTCCGCGGGCAGGGGTATCGGCTTGTAGCAAGCCATTGAGGCTAAGTTTTCATCCCAACTCAGCCGAATTTCCTCCCGTCCGCTCTGTAGTTTCCACTCACAAAACACCACTCGCCGTTTTGTTGGCTAAATGTTGGCTAAATGCTGGCATTTGTTCAAGCAACGCTCCACTCCTGCGTTATGCTATAGCTAAGCCATGTGTAGCTCTGTTTAACAGCACGACCGTGGAAGTCCTTCTCCGACCAGTGCCTATCCGACGCCACACCACACGAGATAACAGAGAGCCACATGAGTACGTCTCTGCCTTTTGTGTCATCTGAGCCAACCTTCAGGAGGGAGTACAATGAATCACCAGAACAGAATGATCAGGTTGAAAAAGGGAGTTGGGATGGCGCTGAGCCTGATACTGCTTTGCTGCACCCTGCTTCCCACCGCAAATGTGGGGGCGGCAAATCCACCGGAATCAGCATCCGTCGCGACAGCGCCGGTCACAGTTGAGCAAGAACCGGAAACACCGTTTACCGAAGCCGAGATCGAAGCCATGACCGATGTCGCCATAGCGAAAACGGCCGCCTTCTCGGGGAATACGACGGTGGCCTGGGATTTGCCCTTCGTGCGGTTGAGCCACACGGCTATCTTTGACATGGAATACGATCGCCTTTTCGTTTTCGGCGGCTACAACGGCCGCGAGTTCTTCAACGATGTGTGGGCACTGGATGTCTCGACCATTGGAAGCGGGAGCTGGAGCAAACTCAACCCTACCGGGCCCTGGCCCGCACCCCGGGCGCAGCATACTGCAATCTATGACAACGTAAATCATCGAATGATCGTCTTCGGCGGGCACAGCTTCCATTACAACTTCGACGACATTTGGGCTTTGGACCTGACGACACCTGGCGCAGAAGCCTGGACGCAGCTCT
>JAFGFB010000169.1 GCA_016931315.1 Anaerolineae bacterium | reverse complement strand
GTCTCACCCAGCCGACCTTTGAACTTCCCAATAATTTGTCCTATACCCAGAATCTTCTCTTGTCGTATTCGCATTTAGGGCTATCATGGAATATCAAAGCTGCGGGTAGGGTCTGAAGAGCCAGGTCAAAACGCAAACCCGCGCCCAGAGGGAGGCTATTTTGGGTAGAGAAGACGTTATCAAGGAGCTATTGACTCCGCCAGAACAAGCGTTTCTGGTGGGTGCGGAATGGAAAATGACCCCCGAAGGGCGCTACATTGAACACGCCTGGAGCGCGGAGGAATCACTGGCAGAGCTGGAGCGGCTTGCAGAAACGGCAGGCTTAGAGGTCGTAGGACAAAGCGTGCAGCGGCTGGAACGCCCCCACCCCGCGACTTTTGTGGGCAAGGGCAAAGCCGAGGAAATCGCCGATACCGTCCGCGATTTGCGCGCCAACGTCGTGATTTTTGATGATGAGCTCAGCCCACGCCACCAGCGTGAACTCGAGACCCTCTTTGGAGACAAAGTTAAGGTGCTAGATCGCACGGGTTTGATTCTGGACATCTTTGCGCAACACGCCAATACGCGGGAAGGCGCGCTGCAGGTAGAGCTGGCCCAGTACGAGTATCGCTTGCCCCGGCTCACCCAGGCCTGGACCGATCGCGCCTACTCACAACAGACGGGGGGACGCGCGGGCGGCTCGACGGGCGGTGTGGGCTTGCGCGGTCCCGGTGAAACGCGATTGGAGATAGATCGCCGCATCATCCGGCAGCGCATCGCGCAAATCAAGCGTGAGCTGGAAGAGGTACGCGCCCATCGCGCGCGGCATCGTTCACAGCGGCGGAGAAATGGTCTGCCAACGGTGGCTCTGGTAGGCTACACCAACGCCGGTAAGTCCACGCTGCTGAATGCGCTTAGTGGCGCCACCGTTTACGTCGCAGATGAGCTCTTCGCTACGCTCGACCCAACCACACGACGGGTAGAATTGCCCGGCGGCACTGCCATCCTGATCACGGATACCGTTGGCTTCATTCAGAAGCTACCCACGCAACTCATCGCCGCCTTCCGCGCGACACTCGAAGAAGTCGAGGACGCCGACCTGCTGCTGCACGTCATTGATGCCAGCCACGGGCAGGCGCGCGAACAAGCCCGCGCCGTCTTCGATACCTTGCAGGAAATTGACGCCAGCGAATTGCCCATCCTCACAGCCCTCAACAAGGTAGACCGGTTCCCAGACCCACAGAGCGCCGGACTGGCACTCAGCGACCTGCCGGATACCATCGCAATCTCAGCGCTTACCGGTTATGGCATAGATACCCTCAAGGCACGCCTGGAGGAAGCCCTGGAAGCCGAAATGCACCGTGTTAGCGTACTGATCCCCTTTGAGCGGGGTGATCTGGTGAGCCTTTTCCACGAACGGGGCTTGATTCAGACAGAAGATTATAGAGAACAGGGCACGCTCATCACCGGGAGATTGCCACAGGCGTTATTGACCCAATTCGAGAGCTATCAAATCAAAGCCCGCAAGAAGTGAGAAGGACTTTAGATGCCAAACAAGCCCCACTGGCGCAAGCAGCAACAACAAGATCGCTTTTTTCAGCAAGCCAAGATCGAAGGCTATCGCGCGCGTTCGGCATACAAACTCACGCAGATTCAGGAGAAGTTTGCCGTCATTCGCCAGGGTGACGTCATTGTGGACCTGGGCGCCGCACCGGGATCATGGTCGCAGGTCATCAGTCGCCTCGTAGGACCTAAAGGACGTGTCATCGCGGTAGACCTTCAGGCAATGGAACCAATACCCGGCGTGCTGTTTATCCAGGGTGATATGACCGATCTCCTGATACAGGATGCCATCATTGAGGCGGCCGGCGGACCCGTTGACTGTATCGTCAGTGATGCCGCACCCTCTACGACGGGCGTAAAACTACGCGACCATGTGCTTTCGATGGAACTGGCACGGGCAGCCTTGACCGTGGCACATGCACTACTCAAACCAGGTGGAAGTCTCGTGATCAAGGTCTTTCAGGGTGAGGACCTGCCCGCCGTTATTCATGATGTCAAAATGGCGTTCCACCCGGTCAAAATCCACAAGCCAGAAGCCTCACGCAAGGAATCCTGGGAGCAGTTTATCGTTGCCCGTGGATATAAAGGGCAAACGCGAGATGAGGCATGAAGCGTGAGGCGTGAAGCATGAAAAGCCCAAACACCTCCCCGCAAGGTCTCTCTGTGTCTTTGTGTGGTGAAACGCGATGATACCCGAAGAGCTACACCTACGCAATTTCCTCTCACATCGCGAAAGCGACCTCGACCTGCGTGGCGTGCATATTGCCAGCCTCGTTGGCGATAATGGCGCGGGCAAATCGGCGCTGCTCGATGGCATTACCTGGGCAGTGTGGGGACGTGCCCGTACACCCTACGGTCATGATGACGAGCTCGTACATCACGGCGAGACCACCGTGGAGGTCGAATTCGTCTTCCGTATGCCCTACCAGGGCGGCGAAGAGCAACGCTTTCGTATTCTGCGCCGCCGCGAAAAGCAAAGCCGCCGCGCGGTCGTTTCGATGCTGGATTTTCAAGTTCAAAGCGAGACGGGTTGGCGTGCGCTTAACGGTAACAGTGTGCGCGATACCCAGAACCGAATTATCGAGCATCTGGGACTGGATTATGATACCTTTATCAACTCTGCCTATCTACGCCAGGGCCATGCAGATGAGTTCACGGTTCAGACGCCGGCAGATCGTAAACGTGTTCTGGGTGTTATTCTGGGCCTGGACCAGTGGGAACGGTATGCAGAGCGGGCGCGCCAAGCGCTCACAAACGTGCAAGCGCAGGAAAAGGAGCTTGTCCGGCGCCTGAACGAGATCGAGAAGGAACTGGCACGCCGCGCAGAATATCAGGCAATGCTCACGCAGGCGGAAACTGAGGCACAGGAAGCCGCTGCGCAGGTGCAACAAGCCCAGGAAGAGCTCAATGCGCTGATGCGCGTGCAGGAGCAGGTTGTCGCCTTGCGACGACAAATCGAGGAGACGCGACACCGCAAAGACGAGGATCTGGCACGACTTACCGGGCTGCAACAGCAACGCAATCACCATCAAGAACGCCGTGAGACTTATCAAAAGCTATTGGAACAAGCAGAGGCTATCGAAAGCCGCTTGCAAGCGTACCAGGTCGCACTCGATGAAGAGCGCGCATGGAGTGAAAAACTAGGACAGGCAGCCCGCCTGCAAGAGAAAAAGGCACAGGCAGAGAAAACACTCGCCCGAGAAGCCGACAAACTCCGCGAGCGCATTCGAGTCCTGGAACGCGAAATGGCGCGAAAAGAAAAAGCTCTGGCGGCCCTGCGCTCCAGCCTCGAGCAAGATATTCGCGAGAAACAGGGACAAATCCGCACCCTACAGGACCGGTTGCCCAGTGCAGAATTCTCCAGCATTCTGGAGAATCTGGAAGAGCAATTGGAATACGCCACGCAGATCGCGCAAGAGCTGGAACATGCCCGTGCCGATCTTCAGCAATCGCAGCTCAACCGCACCGAGCTTAGCGAACGCAACCGGCAGCTCAAAGCGCTCATGGAGGAAACCAAAGAGCGACTTGACGCCTTGGCGCAGGCGGAGGCAATCTGCCCCTTATGCCGGCAACCGCTGACGCCAGTCCATCAGGAGGAACTGCTGCGGCAGTTGCAATCCGAGGGCAGCGCAATGGCAGAGGAACACCGTGGTAACACCCAGAAAATTCGCGATTTGCAGGCACAGGAAGCGGGGCTGGAACGACAGATGCGCGAGCACGATCAAACGCTACGAACCCGCACGCGGCTGGAACAACAAATCGCCCGCATGCAGCAGCAACTGGAACAGGCAGAGGATGCGCGCCAGCGTACCAGTGCCATTGAAGTGGAAATTGCGGCGTGCCAGGCACAGATTGAGGCAGGCGACTACGGTCAAGCCGAGCATGAGATGCTCAATCAAGTTAAGGCAAACATTGCTGACATAGAGAAGCAATTGGTAACGGATGATTACGCGCGCGAGGCGCGAGCCGCGTTGGAGAAGGTGCTGGCGGAGCTGGCGGATTTGGGCTACGACGCCGCCGCGCATGACGCGCTCAAAGCCCAGGCACGCGCCCTGGCCAGCGCCGAGAGTGACTATCGCGAGCTAGAAAAAGCCCGCGTGGGCGTGCAAGGCGAGGAGGAAGCCTTGAAACGCCTGGCGCTGGAATGCACGGCTCAAGAACAACGACTGGCACAATTAGCGCTGGACCTGGACGCGCAACAGGCAGCCATTGCAGCCCTGCTACCACAACTGGAAACGCTCCCCCAGATACAGCAAAGCGTACAGGCGGCACGCAACAAAGAAGTCAGCGCGCGGCAGATGGTCGGCGCGGCGCGCCAACAACTGGCAGCGCTGGATACTCAGGAACGACGTATGGCGCAACTCAAGGAACAACAAATGGGGCTATCCAGACGCGGCGCAGTGCTCAAGGAATTACGCGAGGCTTTTGGGGTGAATGGCATTCCAGCGATGATTATCGAACATACACTGCCACTTTTCGAGCTGGAAGCCAATCGCCTGCTAGAACAGCTCTCTGGTGGACGAATGCACGTGCGTTTCGACACGCAACGTGAGACGAAATCGGGGAGCATTCGCGAGACACTGGATATTCTCATCAGCGATGAAAAAGGCTCGCGTCCCTATGAAAATTACTCCGGGGGGGAGCAGTTCCGGGTCAATTTTGCCATCCGTGTGGCGCTCGCGCGCCTGCTCGCACAACGCGTCGGCATGCGCCCGCGCGCCTTGTTCGTGGATGAGGGTTTTGGCTCACTGGATACCGACGGGCGCCAACGGCTCGTCGAGGCAGTCAAAGCCGTCCAGGATGATTTCGACCTCATTCTGGTCATCACCCATATCGAAGAGTTACGGGATGCCTTCCCGGTACGCATTCAAGTTTCCAAGACGGAGACTGGCTCTTTTGTAGAGTTGTTGTAGAATACATGAAGTGTTGATTGTCTTGAGCTTTGAAACAACACTCGTTTTACGTTTCACCAGCCTTGATAGAAGCCAAGTTCAAAATTCTTATAACAGGAGGGACACAGTATGTTCAAAGAGTTCGGTGATTTCATCAAGCGTGGCAATGTGATAGACCTGGCAGTTGGTGTGATTATCGGAGGCGCTTTTGGTAAAATCATCTCGTCGTTCGTCAACGATATCATTATGCCGCCCCTTGGACTGCTGCTGGGAAAGGTGGATTTTGCCAGCCTATTCATTGATCTTTCTGGTAAGGGCTATGAAACCCTCGAGCTGGCAAAGGAAGCCGGCGCACCTACACTTAACTACGGCGCCTTCATCCAGAATATCGTTGATTTCCTGATTGTCGCTTTCGTCGTTTTCCTGGTCGTGCGACAAATCAATAAGATGAAGAAGGCCGAGGCGCCAGCTCCTCCGAAAACGAAGACCTGCCCGTATTGCGCAACCGAAATTCCGCTCGATGCCAAGCGCTGCCCACACTGTACATCACAGTTGTAGGCTAAAGACAAGCCCGATACAACCAGGGAAGAAAAACGCGCCGCACTATGTGCGGCGCGTAAAATTTACCTTAGCCCCGTAGCCTACCCTCCAAAACTACCACAGCCTGACCAATGATTTCCACCCTATCTGAGGGCAGCAAACGTACCCACAATTGCCCCCCGCGCGCTGAAGCCTGATAGGCAGTGCAAGCCGATTTCCCAAGCACCCCGGACCAGTAGGGCGCTAACACGGTGTGGGCTGAACCGGTGACGGGGTCCTCATTAATCCCCAAGCCCGGCGCGAAGAAACGCGAGATGAAATCATAGGGGGGCGAAGCAGCAGCTGTGACAATAGGTCCGTGCAATCCAGCCGCTTCCATCGTTGCGCCCAGACGCACAAAATCCGGTTGCAATCTGATTAACGCCTCGCTATCCGCCAAATGAAGGAGCAACATCTTCGTCTTGGGACCCACGCCAGACCAGAGCACCTCCACATCGCCCAAGGCGCCGGCAACTCCTTCCGGCACGGGTGCAGCGACGGGCTTATCCATAGGGAAATCCAGCCGAATGCCCTCTTCCACAACACCACCCGCGACACGCTGCGCCATAAGTGTGCCGCTCAGGGTATCAAAAGCCACGGTTTCGGCGAGCACCCCACATTCGCGGAACAATACGGCGGCTGTAGCCAGGGTCGCGTGCCCGCACAAGCGCACTTCCACAGTTGGAGTAAACCAACGCAGCGAAAAACGTCGCGCGTTTTGCCAGTTCTCACTATCCAGGGGGCGCACAAATGCCGTCTCCGAGAGGTTCATCTCGGCGGAGATTGCCTGCAACAAGGCGTCAGGCAGCGCGGAATCCAGAAGACACACAGCCGCAGGATTGCCCTTAAAAGGCTCACGGGTGAACGCATCCACTTGATACAGTCTAAGCTCCATCTTCATCTCCTTTGCTATGCTCCCATACCACCGTCGTGCGACGCTGAAAGCGCTCCAGAATACGCAGCAATGGCTCAGCCAGCAGCAACAATAGCGCACCGTTGCCCACTGCACGGAAAGCATCCCACCACAGCGAGGTGACGCCGTAAAATACGCCGTAACGGCGCAGCGTTTCTCCAAAAGAAAGTCCCGCCTCCAAGCCACCTGTGGGTCCTGCCATAAAGGGCCAGAAATACAGGTTCATCAACAAGCCAAAGATCAATCCACAGAACAAGCCATAGCCCACCAACCAGGCCAAACGCGCTGACCGCCGCGGCGCATGCGGCAACAACCCGGCACACAAGCCCACCCACCCGGCGGCCGTCATCTGGTAGGGCAACCACGGACCGATTCCCCCCGTCGCCAAGGCGGACGCCAACAACGAGAGTGCGCCAAAAAGGAAGCCAAAACGCGCGCCAAAAGTATAACCGGTCAGGATGATGAGCAGGAAAACAGGTGAAAAGCCTCCCGGCATGACCAGCACGGTGGTCTCCGCCAGGCGCAATGCCGCATTGACCGCTGCGAGCACTCCCATGAGCGCAACCGTACGTGCATCAAGCTCGCGCGCCGTCAGGTCGGCGATGAGCACTAGCAAGCACAATGCCGTCAGCGCAAAGAACAGGAAAGGGGCATCGGAGCGTGTTGCCCCGACGCTCTGCGCAGCGGGCAAGAGGAAAGGGTAGAGAAAGCCTAGCAGCCCGCTGAGGTTCGCCAGCACAAATAGGAGAGTGGCCATAATCTCAACGGGTCAACAAAGCCACGTTTTCGATGTGGAAAGTCTGCGGGAACAAATCCACGGGCTGCACCCATTCCAGCACATAGCCGGCATCCACGAGTCGCCGGGCATCACGCGCCAAAGTCGCCGGGTCGCAAGAAACGTAGACGATACGCTCTGGCGAAACGCGCAACATCGCATCAAGCATGACAGGGTCCAGGCCCGTGCGAGGTGGGTCAAGCACAACAGCATCGAAAGCCTGCTCCCAATCGGGCAGCACATCTTCGACCTGGCCCTCGATCAAGGTAACGTTTGGCGCATCGGCAAGGTTGAAGACCGCATCGGCAACTGAAGCCGCATTGAGCTCAATGCCCACGACCTCAGCCGCTTCCTCAGCCAGGAAGGCCGTGAACAATCCCACGCCGCAATAGGCATCAAGCACACGCTCGTGCCCTTGCAGCTCGAGTGCGCCGAGGACGATTTCTACCAGACGCTCAGCCTGAGCCGAGTTCACCTGATAGAAGCTGGTCGCTGAAATGCGAAATTCTCTGCCGTGCACAATTTCGGTGATGTAGTCCAGGCCAATCAGAGGCACAGGCAGGGTATCGTGGCAGACCTGAACAATCGAGAGAGGGAAATCTACCTCCAGTGATGGCGGCTCCTCGTCGTAGGTTTGCAACAAAAGCATCAAGTCACCGGTCGCAGTACCCACCCGGAGCTCCATCTGCTCCACATCGGGCAACATCAAATCCAATGAGGTGTACAGTTGTCCCAGCAGTGGATGCATGATGGGGCAATCCTTTATCGGGATGATTTCCTGGCTATCGGCAGCAAGAAAACCCGGATGTCCTTCGGCGGTGATATGAAAACGCGCATGGTTGCGATATTCCCAACCGGAAACATCTGGCAGCGGCTCAAAGACCAGGGGGTTCTCGAATTTCCCAACGCGCTGGAATTGGTCCAAGACCACCAAGCCCTTGATCTGTACCTGAGCTTCATAGGCAATGTGCTGGAAATGACAGCCACCACAACGGCCAAAGTAAGGGCACGGCGGCGTCACGCGCACCGGGGAAGGCTCCAGAACTTCCAACAACCGTGCACGGATAAAGTGTTTGCGCTCCTCCACTAACTCAACGCGGAGCCGCTCGCCGGGAATGGCGAATGGCACAAAAACCGTCCGGCCTTGATGCTTACCGATAGCGTCGCCGCCATGGGCCATCGCTGTCACATTCAACTCAAAACTCTGTGCCATAACAGTCCTCGCATGAAACTGTATTAGGGTTCCATAAAAGCCTGTAATCGTCCAGCGCTCCCCCGTTCACCGTGCTAAAGGGCGGATGAGGCCGCGATTAATGACGGGTTTTTGGAAGGTGATTTTGTGATAGGCTGCGTCCCATCACAAAATCACCGCATTCCGCTGTGTCTGATTCGGCTAGGGCGCGGTGTCCACTGTCGGAAGGATACCCGGCCCCGGAACAACGATCGTGGGCGTAGAGCCTTCAGGGGTGAAGATGATCTTGTCGGTCGCCGTCAACGCCGAAGCATTTGCCTGCGCAATCAACAACTGAACGTAATTGGGATATTGCGAATAGAGCTCGCCGAGCAGAATTTGAATCGCAGTCTCAGCCTCAGCTTTCGCTTTGGCAGCCTCGGCGCGCGCCAGATTAATCTCCAAATCGCGTTCGGCGCTGAGCAGTTCATTCGCCTTCGTCGCCTCAATCAACACGCGCTCCGTCTCCTTTTGAGCCAAGTCATTGGCGCGTTGCGCCTCGATGACCGCGGTCTGGGCTGCCAGGCGCTGGCGCTCCAGTTCAGCCAGCTGGGTTTGCTGCCGTGTCTGCTCCTGAATCTTGCTCTGCTCTACACGAATCGCGCCCTCTTGTTTAGCCTGCTCAGCAGCGGCTTCAGCCTGAGCTTTGAGCTGGTCCTGCGCGGCTTTCTCCGTCGCTAGGCGGCTCTGTACGATAGCATCCAGAGCTACCTGCACCTCGGGCGAGAGGATGACATCCGGCACCGTCACGTTATTCACACTCAAGCCCATGGGTGCAACCATTTCATTGAGCTCATCATCTATGCAGTTGCGCAGGGCATCCCGCGAAGCCCCAATGATGTTGTCATCAAAAGTGCGGTCACCGACACAGACCTTCATCGCCTGCTTGGCAAAGTCAGTCACGCGCTGTAGCGCCAGGTCATCGCTGGTATAAATACCGCGGTATTGATCCCATAAATCCAGGATCAAATCCTGCTGCTCCAACCCAGGGCGGAAAATATCACCGCTGGCAATCAAGCCAATGCGCTGCTTATCCTTAGTGATAATCTCCTTATCTTCCACCTGGAAGGGAATGGCCTGCGTGGAGATTCGCTCCAGCCGCACGAACAGCCCCAAATCGCTGTAGACTCCAGGTCCGACCACATCACGGATGCGCCCCGACCTGAATTGAATGCCAACTTCCTGCTGCTCCACTACCTTGAGGAAGTAAAAGAAGTTGTTAGAGACCAACAACAACACGGTGACAACCAGAATGGCCGCCAGACTATAGCCAATGATTTTTGATAGTGTCGTTCCTTTCAAGCGATTCATGGTTTCCCCCTTTTAATCGTGAATATGAAAAGCAAATCAGCAGATAGCACCAAGAGCAACGGAAGCATCATGCGGCTATTTGTTAATCAGCAGCGTCGCACACATGCGGGCGCCACTATTGTACCGCAACCCAGATGGTAAAAAAGGTCACGAACAGATGAATGAGAAAGGGATAGTAGAATGAGCCAGTTTTCCAGGCGACCCAACCGAAAGCGGAGCCGCCGGCAATACAACTAAGGGTCTCGAGTTGCGGCTTTCCCTGATGCGCCAGGGTGAAAATGATGGCTTGCAGCAAAATCGCCCAATCCCCGCCCACCAGATCAGCCAGGGTGAACAGCACCAGACCACGGAAGAAGAATTCCCAACCGAAGAGGTCCTGAACGGCAAAGGCAAGCGTCCCCAGCGCCCCATGAACGGACCAATACTCTGTGTAATAGGCACGGAAATCTGCGCCGGATACCGCCCACCACAGTATTGGCGCCATCAAGGCCCAACCGCCCAGAGTCAGCAACAGACCGCGTCGCCAGTTTCCCAGGCGAAAGCCATAGGCGCGCGGGGAGCGCCTGAAGAGCGCCAATAACAGCAATGGCAAAGCCAGATAACAGAGCAGGCTATCCCATTCCTTACGTGGCAGGAAATTATTGTAATAATCCACCACCAGCGCCAATGTCACATAGACAAGGATCACGGCGGTTTTCCAATCCCGGCATATTGAAGGCGAAGTGGATAAGGTCATGGCGCATCTATTCCTGGCTGATACTGTCACGGCGTTGTAGCGCCGCGCAACTCCCATTATAACTGCGGATGGCGATTTTTGAAATAGAGTGGGGCAAACGGCAGACGGGCGAAATAAATCACGGTTGCAAACCGATTGTTATGTGGTATACTCCGTTTCGAAATTCGTAGCAGTTATTGAAGTCTGACGAATTCGGCAGTCTATCTCAGAAAGGAGTTTCGGCAGTGCTATCCAAGGCTGAAAAGAGCAACGTCATCCAGGAATTTGCACGCAAGCCGGACGACACCGGTTCGCCGGAGGTTCAGGTCGCTATTCTCACGAATCGTATTCGCTATCTCACTGAGCACCTGAAAACTCACAAACACGACGAGCATTCGCGAACAGGTCTGTTGAAGATGGTAGGGCAGCGGAGACGCCACCTGGCCTATCTACAACGCATTGACCCTGAGCGGTACCGGGAGTTGATCCAGCGGCTCGGCTTACGCAAGTAAGCGGCTTGCGGATGCAAGCGGCTTGTAGAAATAAGCTTACGGTGGTATTCCTGGCTGACAGCGAGTAGAGGAGGCCTGACCCCCTCTACTCGTTTGCTAAATCAGGTCAGGCATGAATCAAGTATAGCATCCGGCAATAGCGGTGATTATAGGGGGTAGGAATTGGGGAGTGGGGTGCATCAGGTGAGGCTGCCGCTGCACAGCAGTTCCCAGTTTCAAACCTTCTATACCCGACTTACGCCGGTATCAGGAGGTTAAGCTATGGTACAGGAAGATAAGACGTTTTGTGCGCGTTTAGGAGAGCACGAGGTGTGCTTCTCCACAGGAAAACTGGCGGGGCAAGCTGGCGGCGCAGTGATTGCGCGCAGCGAAGAGACCGTGTTGCTGGCAACGGCGACCATGTCGCAGACCCCACGCCAGGGCATTGATTTCTTTCCCCTCTCAGTAGATTTCGAAGAACGGCTCTATGCCGCCGGACGCATTCCAGGTTCGTTTTTCCGTCGGGAGGGTCGCCCCTCTGAGAAAGCCATTCTCACCAGCCGGCTGATTGATCGCCCCTTGCGCCCCCTGTTCCCTAAGGACATGCGCAATGATGTACAAGTCATCGTGACTTCGTTCTCGCAAGGCGATGAGCAACACGCGGATATCCTGGGCATCATTGCTGCATCCGCGGCGCTGATGGTCTCCGACATACCGTTCGAGGACCCAGTGGGGGCAGTGCGCATCGGCTTGATTGATGGGCAATTGGTAGTGAACCCCACCATTCCGCAGATGGAGAACAGCAGCCTCGATTTACGGGTTGCCGGCAGTGAAAATGCCATCATCATGGTGGAATGTGGTGCGAACGAGGTAGATGAAGCCACGATGGTTGAGGCTTTGGAATTAGCACGCCAATCATATCAAGATGTCATCCGTGCGCAGCGCGAGATGCAGGCGGCCGTGGGGAAAGCCAGGGCTGCGTACCCTTCATTCACGACCCCCGAGGGCTTGTTCGAACGAGTGGAGCATCTGGTTGGCGCCAAGATTCAAGCGCTGATGCAGGAAGAACTGCTCAAGGGCGAGCGCATCGAATCCATGAACACCCTGGAGAAAGAAACTCAGACGGCGTTAGCCGAGGCAGCCGAAGCCAATGGGTGGACGACGGCACAGATCAGCGAAACTTTCCATGATGTCTTCAAGAAAATTGTCCGTGCGCGAATCCTCAACGAGGGCGTGCGCCCCGACGGACGCGACACGCGCACCATTCGGCCCCTTTCCGCTGAAGTTGGGCTGTTCCCGCGCCCGCACGGCACGGGCCTGTTCAACCGGGGTGAAACCCAGGTTCTAAGTCTGGCGACTCTGGGCATGCCCGGGGAGCAACAAGAGCTGGATGATCTTTTCCCCGAAGAAACAAAGCGCTATATGCACCACTACAACTTCCCGCCCTATTCCACCGGTGAAGCTTATCCGCTACGCGGACCGCGTCGCCGCGAGATTGGGCATGGCGCACTGGCAGAGCGAGCGCTGTTGCCGGTAATTCCCTCCAAAGAGGAATTCCCCTACACCATTCGTGTGGTCAGCGAGGTGCTCTCCTCCAATGGCAGCACCTCAATGGCATCCACCTGCGGCAGCACCCTGGCCTTAATGGACGCGGGTGTGCCCATCAAGGCTCCTGTCGGTGGTATCGCTATGGGCCTGGTCACTGATGGCGCGCGCTATGCCGTCCTGACCGATATCCAGGGCCTGGAAGACCATCTGGGTGATATGGATTTCAAGGTCACCGGCACCCGCGAGGGCATTACCGCCCTGCAAATGGATATCAAAATAAAGGGTGTCAACCGCCAGATTCTGAGCGAGGCATTGGAGCAAGCACGTCTGGCGCGCTTGCAGATTCTCGACGTCATCGAAGCAACCCTGCCAGCGCCGCGCAAGGAGCTCTCCAGATACGCCCCCAAGATGCTGACCACGCACATCAATGTGGATAAGATTGGCGCGTTGATTGGGCCTGGCGGCAAGAATATCCGCGCGTTGCAAGAGAAATACGAAGTCAAGATTGATATCGAAGAGGATGGCACGGTCTTCGTAGCCGCGACAGGCGGCGAAGGGGCACAAGCAGCTATCCACCATATTAATGGGATGATGCAGACGGCAGAGGCAGGCAAAGTCTATAGCGGCAAGGTGGTCCGATTGACCGACTTCGGCGCGTTTGTAGAGATTCTGCCCGGGACCGACGGCATGGTCCATATCTCCCAACTTTCGGATCGTCGCATCGAGTCTGTTTCAGACGCGGTGCAGGTAGGGGATGAAATTCTGGTCATGGTGACCGATGTCAGCCCTGACGGCAAGATTCGGCTCTCACGGCGCGCGGTGATGGAGGGATGGACCCTGGAGCAGGCGCGCGAGCAGGATCAGCCCAGGCGCCCTTCTAGTAGCGGTGACCGGCGTGGCAATGATCGCCCACCGCGGCGGCGCTAATTTACCGATCTGGCAAGGAGCGGTTGCAAAACCGCTATGGTATTGCCCACTAAGTAAGAACCCATTTTAGGAGACAATGATGAGCGAACCAACTGTTGAGATTGTGGCAGAAACCGAGGAATTTGCCGTGTTGATGACCCGCGATGAGGCGGGTGAGGTCATTTACCATGTGGAACTGGGAAATGCCACATTGCACTTCTTCGGCGAGGAATGGGACGAGTTTGTAGACCTGATGCGTCAGGCGATGCGCTAAATTCAATCCCAATGATGCGAACCGCGCGGAAGCCAGCTTCCGCGCGGTTCGCATTTCCCGGTGGCGGTTTATTGAGAAAGATCCTATCGAGGGTCTGCAAACAAATGAAGTGTTTTTGCGTTCAGCAATTTGCCCTATATCTCTGTTATATGATTGGTGATTACCCATAAGTGAAGTCCTGATGAGGGAAAGGGGAGATCGACGCGAAGGAGAGAGTCACCAGAGTTTGAATTAGG
>JAFGFB010000168.1 GCA_016931315.1 Anaerolineae bacterium | reverse complement strand
GTCATGCAGATTGAGTGTTACATCGCCGGTATTGGTCACCTCGTAGCAGTAGTACACCGTCGTCCCTTCCACTACCGTGATGTCGTCCGTTGTCGCGCAGACGCCTGGTACTGTGCCCACCGTCTTGGTCAGCACGATGGAGGGCGCCAGCGGCTCCACCGTGACGATCGCGATATCCATAGCGGTCACGGAAGGCTCATTGGCGTTATAGGCCGTCCACGTCGCCGTGTTCACCGTGGTCACGCTGATCACCGCCGGGATCGATAGCCCTGCCGCCACCGTGTTGACGCTGCTCCCTGGAGTCAAGGCATAGTTGAACCCCGAGAAGATCGTCCCCAGCGGGTCATCCACCAGGTCGTGCAGGTTGAGCGTCACATCGCCAGTGTTCATCACAGTGTAGCAGTAGTAGACTGTCGTACCTTCCGCTACCGTGATGTCGTCCGTTGTCGCGCAGACGCCTGGAACCGTGCCCACCGTCTTGGTCAGCACGATCGAGGCAGCCTGGACGGTGAGTTCCAGAGGCACCACGACCAGGTCGGTCTCATTGCCGGGACCCACATCGGGGTCATTGCTTTCAATGCACAGATTGGCAGTGTAGGTTCCCGGCGCCAGCCCCGTGGAATCGAAGGTGACATCCACCGCGGTCATAGCCCCTGCAGGCGTGGTGCCGGAGATGGGGCTGGTGCTCAACCAGGGCACGTCTGCCGGGTTGGTGCAAGCCGTTTGGAGCACCACGTATTCAATGTACTGACCGCCACTGCCGGTATATTTCGTCGAGACCAGGTTGTTGCTGCGGTCAATCTCAAAGATGCCCGCTCCATTGGTGGTCAGTATGTTACCGTTTGGCAATTCGTAAACGCCACGGTTGCCCGATACCACAGAATAGACACCCACCAGGGCGCCCGCCGAGGTGAACTCCATCACACCCGTATTTGGTGTGCTGAAGTTCGCCACCAGGACATTCCCGTTGCTGGCCTCCGCAATCTGCTCACCAAAGGCAACATCCGGCGCAAAAACATCGAGGTAAGCGCCGGTGAGGTCGTAGCGCAACACATTGTCGGTATTGATACTGGTCACCAACCAGTCATTAGCCCGCGGGTAGATGTCAAAGGGACCATCCAGCCCACCAGAGCCGTTAGCGATGAAGTTGCCAAGGTAAACCCCGCCAGTATCGAATTCGGCTACTGAGTCTTCGTTAGTCCCGGAATCCACCGGCACCAACAAGTCACCATTGGGCAACAGGTCAATGCCCAAGACATTGTCCAGAATATCGGGGTTGCCCCCCCCCGCCGGAGCAAAAACGCCAATGTAATTGCCATCCAAATCATATTCCTGCACCACGTCATCAACTTGATCCGCCACCAGGATACTATTGCCGCTCGGGCTGAGGATGGCGTTCTTCGGCGTCGAGAGGTGGTCAGGGTCTGGCGGAATGAAGTTGGCATCCACCAGATCACCGGTCAGCGGATCGAAAGCCATCACGCTATCAGTGGCAGAGTCAGGGATCAGCAACAAGCCGGTTGTGAGGAGCAGGCGCCTGGCTGCGACACGAGCGACAGGATCGCGCTGCGGCCTGACGGGAATGCCAGCGCCGTCAATCCCGCTTTCCTCAGCTGCTATAGCTGCTGGAGAATCAGCCTGCGGGACCGGCGACACAGCCGGCAAGGCGCCATCAATAATGGCGGCGCCATCAATAATGGCGGCGCCATCAATAATGGCGGCGCCATCAATAATGGCGGCGCCATCATCGCTCCCGGTGAGTGCTATAGCAGATACGCGCGATGGCCCACTCGCGACCACATTCCGCGCTGCAGCCAAAGGCTCTTCAAGCACTTGCCAGGTGAGGTCCGCCTCGCCCGTGTTGCTGATCGTCAACGTCTGCTGGGTGACCGCCCCCGACAGTTGCGTGGCGTTCAAACTCAAAGGGTCCACAACAATGTTGGGAGGCAAAACACATCCAGTGCATTGAACATGCTGGTCAGCCAGACCTGTGTAGCTGAAGCTGCCGATGGAACCACCGATGTGATAGATGACGTTATCCAAGGTCACTGCACTGGTGCGGTAGACGGGAGTGGATGCCAGATCGCCATCATCAGCCCAAACGCCCGCCATCACATCGAAGAAGCTCGTTACCGGTGTGACGACGTCAGCGCGCACACCGCCAATCACCCACAGCTGGGTTATCTCCTCATGCACTTTCTGAGCGTAGCCCATAGCCCAAAGGGAGGCGGGCAGGGGTCCCATATCGGCATCCTCAGTGCCCCAGGCGCCCGCAGTGAAATCGTAGCACTGCGTGCTGGTCATGGCGGCGCCATTGTTACCGCCTGCCACACACAGCAGCTTCCGCGCCGCGCTATCGGTGAAGACCCAGGCGGCGTGGAAGTCACGCACACTGGTGAAGTCGGGCAGGGGCGCCAACCAGGCATTGGCTACGGTATCATAGGCGTATACGGTAGCCAGGTTACCTGCTCCAGCCGCAGTCGCGCCGCCCGTCAGATAGCAGACTCCGGTCTCGGCATCATAAGCCCAAGCCGGCGCCCAAATGCCGGTATGCGGCGGAGCATCACCGGCGGGGGTTTCCTGCGCCCAGGTAGTCGTAGCCATGTCATAGGACCAGAGGCCGGTGAAGCCGGAGGTGGATGTGTCGCCGTAGATATACACCTTGCTGCCAGCCTGGCAGCCAGAGCGGGCATAGTTACCGGCAAAGGGTGGCGGGGTCCCTACCACCGTCCAGCTATCCGTAGCAGGATCGTAGCTGCGCACGTTGAGGTTGGCGCCATAGCCCGTGATGGACCACACCTTGCCATCCCAGGCGCCCGTGACGTTATCCATACGACCGTTATCCGGTTCGGCGGCAATCTGCTCCCAGAAAGCCATCGCGCCAGAGGTAGTCAGGGTTACCGCATCGGTTCCACCAAAGGTCTGCCCGAGAGCTGTAATGGTAGCCTCATCCGTGCCGCCATCACAAGGAATCTCTACGGTAACCGCGACGGCTCCAGAAGCGCCGGAACCCAGAGCGAGTTGCAACGGGTTGAGCGTCGTGGGCCAGGCGTTGCCGAAGGCAGCAAAATCAAAAGTGTCCGCATCGGGAGTCATGTTGGTCAGTGTCAACGCGTATTCGACGCTACAGCCGGGGCAGGCGGTCTCACTGGCGTCCGGCGTCAGCGACACGTATGGGCAGGGATACCAACCCTCGGAGAGGGCTGTGTCATCCAGATAGAAATTGTTGCCGTAACCGCTGATACCCAGAAAGCCAATGTAGACGCCATTGATGTTGTAGCCCGCAGGCAGCGGCAGCGCATGTTCCTTCCAGCAGGCAGTAGTGCACGCGGCATCGTAGCGCAGCACAGGCTCGCCCACATCCACCCAGGTGACGCCATCCGTCGAGACCTGAAGCTGGAGGTGGTCGGCATTGCCCGAATAGCCAGTATCGTGCGACATCCAGAAGACGACCTGGGGTGCAGCATAGCCGCTCAGGTCGAGCGCGCCGGTCCATAGGCGGGCCGAGCCGCCACTAGAGACGTTAAAGGAATTGAACTTGGCCATGTACGCGCCGCCATGCGGGTTGATCGTCGGATACGTTCCGGCAGTCTCCTGACTCCAATCAGGATCGGTGCCCGGATCGTTGACAATGATCTCGGTCCAGCCGGCGGGTGGCACGCTAACCTCAAAGCCCTCCAACGGGGTAGGCGCCATAGAAACCAGACTCGTAGAGGCGGTCTTGACTACCGAACCCTCAAACAGGCCTGGGTCATCCAGGGTCGCCTCGTTCACCACCATGCCACAGGCCATACCATCGGTATCCACAGAGAAGGTAACGGTCACCGAGGCAGAGACGGAAATCGCACCGGTCCACTCAATCTGATTGAGTCCGGCGTTGTAGCCGCACATGCCCGCGCTACAAGCCACATCGCCATTGTAAGTAGCGCCAGTGGGAATAGGGTCCACCAATGTGGCGGCAGTAGCGGGGGCGTTGCCGGAGTTGATAATGTGGACACTGTAGGCAATGGGATCGCCCATAACCACTTGCGCGGGCGCGGTCTTGTAAGAAGTACTAAAGAACGGATGCGGTTCAAGCGGCGTCCAGGTCCAGGTGAGACCCGAGGGTGGAATGTAGGCCGAAGTTAGTGCCATGGTGGCGCTGTTGGCTGCGCCAGCTGTAGACGCGGTCCAATCTCCGGTGCTTGTGCGGTTGTTGAAATCGGCACTGGAGGCGCCGCGCAGCCCGACTTGAGTGGTGCGAGCGGTCGCATTCTGGGAAAATGCCCCGTAAGCCACTTCGACCACGTTGCTGGTCTCATACAGCCGAATCTGGTAGTTGTAGAGGTCGCCAGTGGCGCCGTAGTGACGGAAATTCTTCCACTGAATGACCAGAACCCGGTCAGGCGCAGTGCCCACCGTTTCATAACGAATTTCGCTGTCTGCAGCATTGGTCTGCTGATCGCCGCCCAGGGCGACAATGACATTGTTGCTCGTCCCCGTGCTGATTGGGGTGTAAGAGCTGCTGACCGTGGGACCCATGGCGATGAAACCATTACAGTTGATGCTGAACTGCGTGTAATCTGTCCCATCGAAAGTAAAGGTAAAGGGTAGGGATTGAGCTGCGTAACTGGTGTCATCACATGAGGTTGTCACCTGCGTGCCGCTGATGATTTCGGTGTAGGCAACCGTGGACTGACTCCAGCCATAGTCCGTAGCGACGGCAAGTAGCCCGCTATCGCGCACAGCATTCACCGCGACGGCCTCAGCCGTGTTGTTGTGAGCCGCTACTGGCGCTCCTCCGCCAAAAGATGCCAACAAGGATACTAACAGGGCGAGAGCCATCAGCCCGCGTCCCATTGGAGCAATCTTTCTCATGGTAATATCCCCCTTAGAAAAATCATTGAACACAAGCATGAAGCAATGCAGAGCCAGAATTTTGAAGGTGTCTTTTCGTGGGAAGGTTGCGCCCGCCCACGAAAAACACACTAGGGGGGATTTTGTGATCGGGACGAGGCCCCGATCACAAAATCCTTTACGCCACTTTGCGCTTAACGTCGCCGGCGTCGCCAGGCAACACCGCCAAACACCAACGCGCCCAACAGCGCGATGCTGCTCCAACCGCCGGAGGCGCTCACGCGCAGCCCGGTCACGCTGACTGCGCTCGGCGTCACCACCACCCGGGCGCTATCCGTTGCTGTGACCGAGGGGCCGCCGGTGTTGTACGCCGTCCACGTCGCGGTGTTCACCGTGGTCACGTTCATCACCGCCGGGATCGAAAGCCCTGCCGCCACGGTGTCGATG
>JAFGFB010000167.1 GCA_016931315.1 Anaerolineae bacterium | reverse complement strand
CTTCCCTTTGATTGATTTTTGGCGGTGGGGCTTTGCCCCACCGCCAAAAATCAATTTTTCATTGCGTCCCGTAGGGACGCCTGAGGTCTTCGCCCCCATTTTGAAACGCACCCCCCAAGACAGACGCAATTGACAGAATGGCTAAACGCGAGTACCCTATGCGTATAGGATTCATCCTGCGCCAAAGCACAGATTTACCCGTGCAGAAAGAGAGGTTGTGCAATGACCACAAATATTTGCCCTTACTGCGCCGCTGAAAATCGCCCGGGTGCTCGGCACTGTCGCCAATGCGGACGTCCGCTGGTGCAAGAGACACCCACGCCGCAACCCGCAGTTACGACGGTATGCCCCGTCTGCCACGCGCCGCTGAATTCGGGTGCCCGCTTCTGCCCACGCTGCGGTGCAGCGGTGGGTGCAGGGGCGCCTGCGCCAACCGTGCCCGCCCCACAGCCCCCGCCGCCAACCCCACCGGCATTTCAGGCGCGCCCCGTCGCACCGAAGCCAGCGCCGCCCCCTAAGAAAGGTTTTCCCATTCTGCCCGTTGCGCTGATTGGCGGGCTGGTGCTGCTATGTGTGTGCGCTGGCGGGGTGATTGCCGTAACGCAGCTGTGGGATAAGTTACCCTGGGTAGCCCAACCCACCGACACGGTGGTGTTGACGGAAGCGCCTATCGTCACCACGGAGCCACCGCCTGCCACCACAGAACCGCAACCAACGGATACCCCCACTACCGAAGCCGTGCAGCGCATCGAACGGTGGGCTTTCCGCGAACGCGGCGGCGCATCCCCCGGGTTGCTGATGACCCAACCAGGTTGCTCAACGTGCGATGTACGGGTTGAGGTCTTTCGGCCCGTCCTTTACACGATTGAACTCGGCGGTGACCGCCTGTATTACTGGGATGAGTTGTTGGAGACCGTGTTCTACGTTACCCCAGATGGCGGCATTCACGAGATTCCGTCCCCACCGGGCACAATGGCGGACTTCGCCGTCGCTCCCGATGCCAGCATGATTGCCTGGGGCATGTATGATAGCGATGACGATGGGGTCACGGCGCGGGTGACGCTCACGGATGGCGAAGGCGGGCAGGCGCGGGTGCTCACCGAGCAACGCCACACGCATGAGGAGGGCGCGCGCAACCTGATTCCCTTTGCATGGAGCCCAAATTTGAGCACGCTTTACGTGGCGCAGCGGTATTGGGGCATTGGCGGCTACATTCTCTTCGATATTCTGCCCCAACCCATGACTCTGGACGTGGCAACAGGGGCGACGCAATCACTGAATGCCACTGATTGCAGCCTCGTGGCGCTCTCACCCGATGGCAATACTCTGGCCTACCTGGTCGAAGCCGATGACCATCAGGATTTGATCCTGCGCGACTTGCGCACCAATAATGAGCAACGTGTCACGGGGACACCAGGGCATTTCCAGGCTGGCGACCTGCTCTTTTCACCTGATAGCCGCTATCTGGCATACGCCGAGGCGCTAGGCAATCCCGAAAGCGAGGCTTTCTCTTTGCGTCGAGTGGAAGTATCCAGCGGCGCCGTCGAGACCCTAATTGCCGATGAAAGGACAGACACTTTTAACGTCGCCGGGTGGGTCGGTAACGAGGCCGGCGGTTTCGATGTTGTCGTTGTTGGCTCAAAAGGGAGTGAACGCATCAGCAACAGCGGGCGGGAGCTGATTTCAGAGTATAGCTTTGTGGGCAGCTGGATTGAGGAACCATGAGCAAGACGCCACGGCCCCCAATTGCATCAAGCCCTGATTGGGAGGGCGTACGCGCGACTTTGCTGGAACGCTTGGCGCGCGAATTGCCCGCGGACCTGCACTATCACGGCTTGCACCACACCCAGGATGATGTGCTCCCCGCTGCCGAGAGATTGGCGACCCAGGCGGGACTCGATGCCGAGGAGACACTTCTGCTAAAAACAGCCGCTCTGTATCACGATGCCGGTTTTATATTTCGGTATGCGGATAATGAGGTCTTGGCATCCGCGCTCGCGGAGCAGACGCTCCCACAATTTGGCTACAGACCGGAGCAAGTTCAGGTCATCCAAGCCCTGATTGAGGCAACACGCATGCCACAGCACCCCAGAGGGATGCTTCAGGAGCTGTTGTGCGACGCCGATCTGGATTCGCTGGGGCGTGAGGATTTTCTGGAGACGAGCCACAGTTTGCGCCGGGAAATAGAGGCGCGCGGCACGTTCATCCCGCTGCAAGAGTGGTATATGCGGCAACTGGAATTTCTCACCACCCACCGCTACTTTAGCGCAGCCGCGCGCGTCCTGCGGGACGCCGGCAAACAGAAGAACATCGTCGAGCTTCAACAGCGCATCCAGCAATTCTGAGACATATATCCCAGGGATGATGTTGCGCCGCGGCTGCACCACGGCGCAACACCTTTTATGTACGTGGCGCTAAACGCGATAGATGCGCGTCCCCGGATTCTCGCCATTGAGCGCCGCCGTGATAGCGCCACGCTCCCGCCCATTGACCAACAGCACTTCGTGCACGGAACGCGCACGCGCCAGAATATCCAGCATCGCGCGTTCGACTGCCAGGTCGGGTAAGTCGCGCGCCAGCAATTCCGCAACCTCGATTTCCGGAATGAATTCTGCGTCGGAGTTGCGCTTGGGGTCATCGGTATATAACCCGCGTTCATCCTTGATCAAAATGCAACGATGCGCACCCAGCACCTCAGCCGTCAGCAGCGTTCCGACATCCGTGCGATGTGGGGGAATACGCCCCACCTCTGGTGGGCGCTCCCACAAGCCATAGGGCGGCATGGCGTGCATCACAGGCAGAATGCCCAGTTGCAGATACGAAGGGAGCTTCACCAGATCATCATGGCCGATTTTCACCCCGCCATGCGGCGCCAGCAAGAGCGCTACCATGATCGCATTTTGCTCGCTGATGGCTTTGCCCAATTCCGCGAGAACCCCGGTGGGCATTCCCAGGTCCAAAGCGATGGCGTAGGCATGCCGCGAGCGCGTGCCGCCGCCCGTGAGCAGAAGCATGTCATGCTGAGGCTGCGCCGCGACCAGCTCCTCCAACACCGGCAACAGAGTCTCCCGACCACGATCCATCACCGATTGCCCGCCAATCTTGATGACGGCAAGGTTGGGCAGGGGACGGAAGAGATGCTCCGTTTCGGTTTCCGCGAGCAGGGTCTTGCGCATGAGGGATTCCCCCATGAGGGGTGAGGTGATATGCAGACGGCCACTTGCATCACGCTGCAGGGTCATAGGGTTGGTTTCCTCCTTCGAGAAGATGGTCTGTGTTATAGCATCAAATTGGTAATTCACAAAACAAAGGTATCGGACAGATTTTTAGGGCAAACTGGAAGAGGTTGTGCAAACAGACGAAGAGGATCTTTTTTTTGTTTATGGATGCGGCGCCGGGTACGGCGCCGCATCCATAAACATTTTTCCCTAAAGCAGGCGTGCCATGCCTGATATGTGTGTGGCGCGACCAATGATTTGTCTCAAACAAAAAGCCGGGGCCGATCATGGATCGGCCCCGGGTTGAGAGCTCCCTTACGGAGAAGAGTGGGCGATCTAGCGCCGTTTACGGCGCCAGACGACGATGCCCATACCAAGGACGCCCAGCAGGGCGAGACCGCTCCACAGTGCAGTTGAACCCGTCGCCAGCGTAGCGAGGGTCACCGCAGAACCGGTCTCGACGATGAGTTGCACCGGTACAATCACCAGTTCAGTCTCGTTGCCAGGTCCCGCATCGGGGTCGTTGCTAAAGACACACAGATTGCCAGTATACGTCCCATCAGCCAGGCCGGTGGAGTCAAAAGTCACCTCGACCTCCGTGCTGAAACCACCGGCAGTCATCCCAGCCGTCGCATCCAGCGATAGCCAGGGGATAGCGGACGGGTAGACGCATGGCGGCGGTGTGCCGCCCACCGAACCTTCCAAAACAAGGGGGAAACCTTGCTGGGTCATAGTCCCGGAGTCATTGGCCGGACCCCAGGCGCCCGAGGAAGAGAGATATTGCAGACCGTTTCCGGTAGTGGTTTGGCCCAGAATCGTAATTGGCGGCGCCCAGGGACCGGAGGCGAGGGTGCCATCGGCTTGCCACGCCAGCCAATACGTGCCAGCGGGGAGGAAGAAGGCTCCCATGTCAACCGTGGTAGCCATGATGGGCCGGTTCGTTACACCAGGAGAAGTTTCGCTCGTGCGGTAGATATTCGTCCACAGCGTCGAAAGCATACCGCTGCCGCTCGCCATCATTGCCCCACCTGCACTGGGATCCCCATCGTACAGCACCCAGTTGATGTTGGTGATTGTAGAAGTAATGGGAGAGTTAGTCTGATAGGCGAAGAAAGTGGCGGAGTCAAGCGTCCACCCCTCAGCAGCGGTGACGGTGAAGTCGTCGGCAACCCAGTTGTTGTTAAGCACCTGATCCCCAAAGCCCAGAGTGTTCATGCTCAACGAGGTGGCCTGCAGGCGGCTCTCGTCAGCGCCACCTGGGGCTGCTCCCGGATGGGTGACCAAAGGACCATTATCGTAGAGCACGGCACGTGGCGCCCAAATCAATGGTGACGACCAGGGACCAGGCTCGGTTTTCAAAGCGACGCTGGGCGCTATGGCGTCAACGTCCTCTGTCGCCGGAGCCGCAGCCCACGTTCCTGCTCCAAAGGGCCAGAAAGCAGCAAGGTTTTCCTCATCAATTGTCCAATCCAACGTCGCCTCGCCGGCATTGGAAATCGTGAGCGTCTGCTGGGATACCGTATCTGGCGCTTGCGTTGCGCTGAACGAAAGCGGATTGACGAAGATATTCGGCGGCGCCTGCTCCACGACCAGCTCCACCGGCACGACCACGAGGTCTGTCCCGTTGCCGGGTCCCGGATCAGGATCGTTGCTGGTAACACAGAGATTGGCGTTGTAAGTCCCGAGCGCCAGACCCGTGGAGTCAAAGGTCACATCCACGGAAGTCGTCGCTGCTGGTGCGGTCGTGCCAGAGATCGGGTCGGTGCTCAGCCAAGGAATAGCCGAGGGCGAATCGCAAGGCAACACTACCTGGACCAGGCTCATATCATCGTAGTAGATGACCGAGGCATTGTTGGCAAACAGATCCACTGCCGCGAGGTTGGCCGCACCGCCGCCGCTCACCTGGTCGCTCCAAGTGCCGGTGTAAAGCAGCTGGTCGTTATAGTAGAAGGCGCCGGTATCTGCGCCGAGATTGAGCTCCAACCGCAGCTCGACCCATTGCCCCTTAACGAGCGCGAGAGAACCACCGGAGACGCCACCGTCGTTGGTCACCGTGTTGGCGGCGCCATCAAACATGACCTGAGCAGACCAGTTGTTGTCAGTGCCGGCGTCGCTGTAGGTGTTGAGTAGAATGAAGTAGGATTGGCCCGTAAAGTCGGTGGGGATGTACTGCCAGGCGGTGTAGACCCACTGACCGCTGTTGACGCCGCTGTACTCGTGCACCAAGTCGCTGGCGCCGAGGATGGCGACCGAGTTGGGAGCGCTGACAGCCTGTGCGTTGCTGGTTAAGGCGCCGCCTGCCACGTCATTGCCCCAACCCTTCCAGCCGCCCTGACCGTGCATCTGACTGCCGGTAGCGTAGCTGTCGAAGTTGTCGCTCCAATCTGCCATCCGTGGGGAAGCGGCAGCGGTATCCTCAAAGAGCTCCCAGAGCAAGTCTTCGCTGCCGATGCTGGAGATATTCAGTGCCTGAGTAGTCATTACATTGGGGGATTGCGTGCTGCTCAGGCTCAACGGATCCACAGCAATCTGAGGTCCGCAAGCCAGGCGCACGTTATCAATCTGGGCATACCAGTCGTAATCACCGGTATTCGGGTCATAGTAACGGTAGCGCAGCGTCAACCCACTCTGCCCCGCATAGGCAGAGAGATCAATGGTCACATCCTCACCTGGTTGCGCCCTGAAGGCACCATGGTCCTCATTCCAGCTTAGCAGGTTAGTCCAGGTAGCGCCGCCATCCGCGCTGATGTCCACATCCAGGAAGTCCGCAGCGGCGTAGTTCTGGTAGTTGGCGGTGTAGTACACCATAGCTGAAGTTACACCCGTCAAATCGAACGCGGGTGTCACCAGTGAGGTATCGAATTCTGCCTGACCAAAGGCATCGCTGCTGGCTGTGGCTGCCTCGCCCGCGCCGTTGGTGTAGTTACCCGTCTCGCCGGAAGCGGCAATGGTGGTCCACTGCGGGCCATTCGGCTCGGCGGTTTGTACCGACCAACCCGTAGGTGGCACATTGCCTTCGAAGCCTTCGGCGGGGGCATTGCAGAAGAAGGTGGCATCAGTTGTCACCGGATACACCACCACCGGCATGTGGGTAAAGGCCGTCTCACGCACGCCAGGAGTCAGCATGACGTCACCAAAAGCCCATTGATCCAGTGGCAGACCCGAGACATCCGCGGTAATGGTGAGCACCTGGGTCGCCCCCGCATCGAGCGAGAAGCTGCTGGGGTCAACCGTAATGGTCATTCCGGCAGGCGCGTCAAAGGAGGCGGTCCAGGTATCCGTCACCACAGCCTTGACCGTGCGCGTCCAGGAGCAGGCGCCAGCGCAGTTGTAGTTGGCCATACTGGGTTGGTTGAGGGTTTTGGGATCGCCACCGGTAGCCGGGTTAGCGGCCAGGTAGTTGGCGTAGGTCTCATCGAAGACGAGGCCGGCGTTGCTGGCGCCGCCGAGGTTCAGAAGGCCAGAACCCATATCGAAGGGATTGGCAGGCGTAACGCCATCCTCCTTGAGCAGAACATCCAGGGCGGTAGAAGCCAAAGCCGATTTAATCTCCGCCGGAGACCAATCGGGGTATAGCGCCACCATCAACGCCGCTGCGCCCGCGCCATGGGGGGAGGACATCGAGGTGCCACCCAGGAAGTCGTAGGTCGCCGGGTCGCCGCCAGTTGCGGGCGCCGCGACCGCCGCCAGGATGTTGACGCCGGGAGCGGTGTAGTCGGGCTTAACAAGCTCAAACTGGCTGGGACCACGGGAGCTGAAGCCGGCCATGATGTCTTCCCAATCAGTGTTGACCAGGTAAGATGTCGCCAGGTTGATACGCACCGTGGCAGTGGGATTCGTGACGATGTAATCGCGCAACGCGATGCCATCAGCTAAATCAATCATGACCGCCGGCGGCGTGCCAGTGAGTTCGCCCATAACGGAGGGGGGACCGCCCACATTGTTGAATAGCACCACGCCGGTCGCACCGGCGGCGGCCGCATTGGTCACTTTGACCGCGAAGGTACAACCGCCGCGTTGGATCAGCGCCAGGTTGTCGGTAAAGAAACCCGCTGAGAAAGCGGTACAGCCACTGCTATTGGTGGGGTCGTATTTGATACCGTCAACGACGTCAGCAGCCAAAACGGTGCCTTCACCGGGTACTGCTGCCATGCCCTGTAGCTCAGGAGGCGTGGTCGGTCCGGTGACGTCCACGGTGTGGGCGATGACCCGGCTGTGGGTACTCGCCGCAACCGCAGCATTCCAGGGACCAGTCTTCGCCACGGTGCTGGCGCCAGGACCATCATTGCCCGCCGAAGCGGAGACAAAGATGCCGGCGTTATAGGCATCCAGGAAGGCAATGTCCACTGAATCGGTCCAGGGGCTATCGCCGCCGGAGATGGAGTAGTTGAGCACATCCACCCCGTCATTCAGGATGGCCGAGTTGACCGCGGCGACGCTGGCGGTGCCAGGGCAACTGGGGTTACAGACCTTGTAAGCCACAATGTTCGCCCGCGGCGCCACGCCTGAGATGGTGATCGTGTAGGGCGTCGTCCCCACGGTGAAGTTCGCCTCGTGCCGGTTACCGCCGGCAGTGCTGGCAGTATGGCTACCATGACCATCAAGGTCTTCGGGGTTGCCATCCACCGGATTGAAACTGTACGCCGCAATGAGCTTGTCATTACAGAAGCTGGGATTAGCCACACACCAGCCCTTATATACGCCAGCGCCGTAGGGATTGGTATGGGCGTAGCCATCGCCATCGGTTGCAGCAAAAGCGGGGTGCGCGTGGTTGATGCCGGAGTCAATCATGCCGATGATGACGCCCTCGCCACGGGTAGCGATACTATTGCCGGTATTGCCGTTCCAAATTTCGGGGGCGCCGATGTGACCGGGACCGATTTCGGTATCCAGCTCGCGTTCCACATCGCGATATACGGCCAGGACCTCGGGCAGTTGCGCCACTTTCGCCGCTTCTGCGGGGGTGAGAGTCACGGCAAAGCCATTGAGGACCGCAAGGTATTGGAAGGTCACTTCGACCGAATGTCCCACCGCGGCTTCCACCGCGCCGAGCGCCTTCGCGTGTTGACCTTCAAGGTAATTCAGATAAGCGACGCTCGCCGGCGCCTGGGGATCCAACTTGGAGGCGCCAGTCGCGCGCGGGCTGGTCGCCGCCAGCCCCGCAATGCCACCGAAATAGCTGGCCAGAGCCGGGTCGTGCAGGCGCACGATGTAGAGCGCCGGGTCTTTGCTATCGGGAATCTCGCCGATTACCTGGGCGTTGCTCGCCTCCAAGCCGACCGGAGCGCTCACCGGCGCAGGTGGCTGCGAAGTCGCCGCAAAAACCCCCGTGGCGCTCAACAACATCGAGAGCACGACCAACAGGCTGAACCATCGCCAAGTCTTGGGTTTCATCACATCACACTCCTTATTCAAATTGACAATCGAACTAGGTGGAAAGATTGGGTATAAAAACCAGATAGGTGAGAGTAAACACGGTGATCAATGTTTTGAAACACACTTTGAGGTTACGAATCATCACCTCCCTTCATTTGCATGAGCGACAGGGAATCAGACGTTACTCCTGGCATCAGAGTGCAATTGCCATTCGTTGACAATAACAGAACAGGTTCAGCTTAGCGCATGAGGATAGGCGATTTGAGTTTTCAGAACTTCGATGAAGAAAGCGCCTCAGCAAACGCATTGCGCAACCTTCCATATCTTTTGGGATAGACGGGAAAGTGCGTTACTACAGAAATAGTATATCACAGATTCGCGATTGCAACAGAAACGATGACTGTTGGGTACGTTCCAAAGTGGGGGGTGAAAATCTCGAAGAAAATTGATTTTTGTGATGGGGCAAAGCCCCATCACAAAAATCAATCAAAGGAAAAGCGTTTGAATGATAATCGGCTCGCTTTTTCCGCCAAGTTGAAACACACCCGGCAACTAAGGGCATAGGACAGATTTTTGGGGAAAACTGGAAGAGGTTATGCAAACAGACGAAGAGGATCTTTTTATGTTTTTGGACGCGGCTCCGGGTACGTAGCCGCGTCCAAAAACACATTCGTACCAGACAAAGAGCCGGGGCCGATCATGGATCGGCCCCGGGTTGAGAGCTCCATTACGGAGAAAGGCGCGTGACTTAGCGCTGTTTACGGCGCCAGACGACGATGCCCAGACCGAAGACGCCCAGCAGGGCGAGACCGCTCCACAACATGCCAGAACCCGCCGCTAGCGCGGTCAAAGTCACAGCCGTGGGGGAGAACAACCAGGTATAGTCCTCGACTTCGCCATTCGCAGCGCCACCAGTAGGTGTAGGCTGGAAACCGTTACCCGGATAGAGCCGGAAGCGCGCGTTGACTGGGTCGCCCGTGGCGTAGTCACCAGGAATGGTGATTGCCAACGGGTTGGCGCCGGTAGAGACGATATTCTGGAAGCCCAGCTCGCCGGCGTCGTCGAAGTCGCCATCGCCGTTCCAGTCGAACCACGCCGCCAGATAGCCACCAGCAGGACCAGTTACGGTTGCCGTGAGATTCACGGTCGCGCCAGGAAGCCAGAGTTCGCTCATGGTGCGGACAACGCCATCATCGGCGGCGCCATCGGGATCCGGCGGAGCAGATTCATCGGTGACAGCCGTGCCAAGCCAGAGTGTGTGATCCGGCGTGTGCCAGGCATCGCCATAGGCAGAGAGGTGGCTGTAGTCGGCGGTGGGCCAGGGGAGGACCTCAAGAACCGCGTCGGATTCCTGCACGGTACCCATGTAAGTGAGCTCGGCGGTGTTGGTGATGATGGTGCCAGGGGCAGCAGTGACCAGCGCGTCGAAGTTGATGGTCACGTTGTAGACATCATCGGCATACACCAGGATATCATCCAACGCGATGCTGTCACCATCATTGCCCACGTAACGCCAGGCCAGGTAAACCGGCTCATTGTACGCCGAAAGATCCACAACAACATTATAGTAGGTGGAGGGGTAAGGATAGGACTGGTCCAACTGCCGCCAAAGTGTATCCTCAAAGAGGCCTTCCGGATCCTGCACAATGAACTCAAGCCCTGCAGTGGGCCAGTTGTTGTTGCAGTAGACCCAGAAGCTGACCGCGGGGTTGATTTGCCCGGCGAGGTTGACCAACGGTGAAATCAGCCATTCATCCTGGTCCGCGGCAAGGTAGTTGACCCAACCGGCATAGACGCCGGAGTGGATCCAGCCGGGGTCGTTATTCGTCGTATCCACCAACGTCCAGTTATTGGCCGAAGTATTGACGACGCTCCAGCCGCTCGGCGGCATCACACCCGCCTCGAAGCTCTCGGCAAGCAAATCGCCCTTCGGCGTGGCGACGGGTAGCGGCGCCCTTGGCGCAGCAACGCCGTCACCCTTGACCGTGCGCAGCAAACCATCAGCTACGACAGGTGCATTGGCCGAACGACCCGCTGCGTTGTTCCAGTAGATGACGCCGCTATCGTACCAGGCCGTCCCAAAGGTCGCCGTCAAGGTACCGGGTACGTATTCCAGACCGGCGGGCAGAATATCTTCCAACTCCGCCAGACCGGCCAAGGGGTTGAAGTCGAGGGTGATGGCGTACGGTACTGTATCGCCGGAGTAGGCAGTCGGAACGCCGGTCTTCTCGAGCAGCGCCGCGATGTTGAGCATTACGGGCACCTCAAGGGGCGTTGGATAGCCTTCGACCGCGAGGGTCTCGGTGATGATACCACTCCAGCCAAAGCCCTCGATCACCTCAAAGGTCTTGGTGAGCGTGTACCAGGTATCCCCGATGCCGCTCTCGACATCCCAGGTAAGCATGGAAGCACCCGGCGTCACTGTGCCGAAGTCAGCCTCGTAAGCTTGCAAGCCCACGAGGTCATCCCAGGCTTCCGTCAGCGTGAAGGTGATGGGACCGCTGAAGGACACCGAGACGTGGTCCACGATGGTGACGCTATCGCCGGGAACGACGTCGAACGCGCCCGGAGCGAAGGGTCCCTCAGCGTTGATCCACACTTCCTTCTCCCAGGTGGGTTCAGGACCGTAGACGCGCAGTTCGGGCGCTTCCAACGCTATCGGAAGTCCGCCGATCTCAGCCGTCGCGACATTGGTGTAGTAGCCAGGCACGACGCCTTCCATCACGATGGTGATGGTGTGAGAAGATTCCAGGTTCACCGGCGGGAAAGTGACATCGTCAATGTACCATTCGTCGGAGAAATCACCCTGGTAACGGAATGCCAGATAGATATCCTGCCCCGCGTAAGCGCTCAGGTCCACTGGGATCTCTTCCCAGGTATCCTCAGTGCCGGCGCCGAGATTAACCAGCTCGGTGAAGCTTGCGGGATTGCTATCCGTAGTAGAAATCCAGAGTCCATGATACACATACCAGGTAGAATAGTTCTGGTTCTGCCAGAAGGAGAATGTGCCACCACCAGGGAATTGTGGGGTTATCAACCAGGCGTCCTGCCCTCCGCTGGTGTCATCGTGATAGGCGCTATAGGCGCCCGTGTAATATCGCGAAGTAGTCTGCACCCAATTCACGCCACTAGCAGCATTAAGAGTCCAACCGGCAGGCGGGAAGGTCCCCTCAAAGCTCTCCGTCGGTGTGTATTGACCCGTACCCAGGACACCGCTCCAGCTGATGCTGTGCGTGCCGGGGTCGTAGGCTGCGCCATCCACGGAGACCAGGCTCAAGCCATCCGGCAGGGGGTCGGTGAGGTTCCACATCTCAAGCTCAGGACCGGCGGTGAGGACGATGGTGTAGGTGACCAGTTCGCCGGGATTGATGAGGGTGGCGGAAACGTCCTTGAAGCCGTCGCCGAGAAGGTAGAGATCCCACCAGGTTTCGGCTTGCTTGCTGCCAGGGTTGTCCGTATTGTGGAGCACCTCGTTCGTCAACGGCGAAACTTCGGCGTTTTCATCCACGGTGACCTGGTAGGTGATGGTCACTGGATCAGTGGTCGGAACCACCCAGTCATAGCAGATCATCAAGCCATCGTGCAGGTTAATGCCCGCGTCATTGTAGGCGTAGAGGGAGGCTTCCGTGCCATCGGGGCTTTCCACACCAATGGTGGTCCCATCCACCGCACCCACAATGTTGTCATAGGCCATAACGAATTCGTAGTAACCGGGATCATCAACAGGTTCGCCGTTGAAGTAAACCAGCTCGACGTCGTAGGTCTGGGACGAGTCGCCGTACACCTGCACATCATCGTACTCGATGAGGGAGACGCCGGTGCCTGCGTTGGCAAGAGAGACGCCGTAGTTGTTAGCGGCATCGTAGACGATTTCCATATCCTGCCAGAGGAAGGCGATGAGATTGTTGGGGACGGTAGAATCAGGCAGGTTCTGGTTAGTCCAAGGCTCAGGGGCAATCACCCAGTTATTGTTGATATCGAAACCCGCGAAACCGTCATCAGTGAAATAGATGCCGGTGTTGGGCACACCATAGAAGTAGAAGGGAAGCTGGCCGCCAAATGCGTTCCAAGCACTGGTATCGCCAGTGATGCCGCTCTGCGGGAAGATACCGAAGGTTTGCAAGTCCACATACCCACCAAAGCCGGTATCGCAAAGAGGATCCTCATCACTGGTGGTGATTGCGTAGAAGGAAGTGGGAACGTACATAATCCCTTCCCACGTGAGCTGATTACCCACTACATTCACCACACCCTCGGTCGCAGCCGCTGAGCCGGGAACATAGGTCAGGCCTGCGGGGATGGTGTCGGTAATCATGTAGGTCAAGTTCGCCGGTGTGATGTTGGGCTGCACGGTGATGGTGTAGGTGATGGTGTCGCCGAAGAAGGCGCCCTCAGCCGAGGCTTCCTTGGTTACATCATCCTCGTGGCGGTAGAGCGTGACCGGGATATAGCCGATGTCGCCAGGGACGCGCCCCCCAGGCGAGCTCCCCAAGGAGAAGACGCCGTACAAGCGGTCGCCCGCGACCAGTGTGGGTTCATCCCAATAGACGGTCAGGTCGTAAGGCTCGAGCGCCGGAACGCTCGTGGGACCTTCGATCCACATATTGCCGGCATCGGTTCCGGGGACTACAGCAGTTCCAAGCGTCACAGCATCGGGCACACCGGGCACTGATTCCGCGAAGTTGATGATGATCACGTACCAATCGCCCGCATCCGGCGCCATGATATCGCAGGATTCCCAGGAGCCGCCGGTCGCGCTCTGGCAGAAATCGTGAAGGACGGTGTCCTCCAGATCCATCACGCCGTTGGCGTTGGCGTCAAAGGCCACGAGCATGTCCAGGTCGGGCGAGGTGGTATCCAGAATCTCGGCTACCAGGCGCATGCCTCCCGCGGGAACGTTGATCCAGGACCAGTAAGCATCATCAGGCAGGTTGGCATAGAAGATGGCGGGGAAGTCGGTCGAGGTCGCCATCAGCCCAAGCGCGAATTCGTCCGCAACCATGGGCGCCAAGCCAAAAGATTCCGTGGTGAGCTGGAAAATCTCAGCCGTCTGAAGCCCGGTGATTTCCTGTGAGCCCGCATTGCGGCGCGTGTTGATCACCACTTCGTCGGGCAGGAGGCCCGCGGTGGGGAGAACGGCGACCGGCAAATGCTGCACCGGCAGAGAATCATCGTCGGGAGTCAGGATGACAGTCCCAAAAACCCAGACATCATTGGGCAAGGCGCTCACATCAGCGGTGAATTCCACGAGCTGCGAAGCGCCGGCAGCGACGGTGAAACTTACCGGGCTGGCCGCCATGGGCACGTCGCCGGCAAAAGTCACTGTCCAGACGACAGAGCCAGCGGTTGTGTTGCGGAAAGTGCGGTCCCAAGAGCAGTCCTGGAGACAGGAAGCATTCGCCAGGCTGGCGATATTGAGCGCAGTGGGATCGCCGCCAGCGGCAGGATCGGCATCCGCATAGCCCGTAGTGGTCTCGTTGAGCACGAGTCCTGCCAACGCCGCGCCGGTCAAATCGAGCCGGCCCGCGCCCACATCGAAGGGATCCGCTGGCGTGACGCCGTCTTCCTTCAGCAGGTTTGAAGTCCAGCTGGTCATCATCAGCGCGGATTGCACTTCCGCGGGCGTCCAATCAGGATGCACCGCGCTCATCAACGCGCCAGCGCCCGCGACGTGCGGGCTAGCCATCGAAGTGCCGCTCATCAAGCCAAAGGCATCCGCGTCACCCGCATAGGCTGCCAGGATGTTCGTACCAGGAGCCATGATATCGGGCTTGAGGACATTGGCATTGACGTTTGGCCCGCGGGAGCTGCTGTCATTCATGATGTCGCCCCAGGCGGGGTTGTGCATGATGGGAGAAGCCGTGATGGTCGCGGTGTAGACATTGGTATTGCTAGCCACGAGCCAGGCGCGGAGCAAGTCAGCATTGTCGGAGGTTACATGTGTGCCAGGCATACCCAGGTCGGTGGTATAGGTCTGTGCGCCAGTAGCAGAAGTGTTGGCGATAATGACACCGCCCGCACCCGCTGCTCGTACGTTCGCGGCTTTGTCCACCAGGTAGTAGGTTCCGCGATCGCAGACGACGATCTCGCCATCCCAGGTGCCAGGGGCGAAGGGGTTGGTGGGAGTCTCCTGATCGCCCAAACCACAGAGAGCATTGCCATAATCGGCAGCGTAGACGATCCGCGCCGTGTATTCAGGGGAGACGCCGGTACCGGGCATATCCGCTGGAGGCGTGCCGCCCTGCATATCCACCACACCATTCGGCCCAAAGCCGCGATCGTGGGTGCCGTTGGCAACGGTGGTCATCCAGGGAGAGTTGCCGGGAGAGCCAACCGTGCCCGCGCCGGGACCATCATTGCCCGCCGAGGTGGCGACGAAAACGCCCGCGTCGCGGGCAGCAAGGTACGCCTGCGAGTCGGGGTCAGCCCAGGGGTCATAGGGACCGCCGCCGATGGAGTAGTTGATGACATCCACACCGTCAGCTACAGCGTCATTAATGGCTGCGAGGATCGAATCTCCCTGACAACCTGAAGCGTTGCAAACATCATAGGCAATGATGTTGGCATGTGGCGCCATGCCGGACATTTGGTTAAATGTCAGTCCCACAGTGAGCGTGGGGGAGAAGATAACGTTGCCCGCAGTGGTGCTGGCAGTATGGCTACCGTGGGAATTGTCATCCTCAGGGTTACCGCCAGAGCTGGGGTAGCTGTAGACGCCGATGAGCTTATCGTTGCAGACCAGGCTGGGACTATAGTTAGGATGAGCAGGATCACACCAACCGGTGTAGGTGCCGGCGCCCAGAGGATTGGTATGGTCATAACCGTCATCGCCCACATCCGCGAATGAAGGATGGTCCATATTGATGCCGGTATCAATGATACCCGCGACGATGCCCTCGCCCATGGTTCCAGGCAAGGCGCCGGTGTTCGACCCATCCCAGATGCCCACAGCATTGAGATATTCAGGGCTGGTATCGGTCTGGAGGTAGCGGGTATAGTTGCGCACAACGCGCAGCACGCCGGGCAGCTGCGCCACTTTCGCAGCCTCTTCCGGGGTCAGGGTCACAATCAAGCCATTATAGGCATGGCGGAGCGTGCGCTGCACTGCGGCAGAACGTCCCAGAGTCTGCTGCAGGCTCGTCAGGAATTGATCCTGCTGCTCAGCCAGATAATCCAGGTAGGCCTGACTGGCAGCGCTCTTGACATCCAGTTTGGACTCGCCGGTCACAGCGGGGCTGGTGGCTTGCAAGCCGCGCACACCGCCGCGATAGCTGGCCAAAGGCGCGCCTTCCAATTGCACAATATAAAGGGCGGGTTCGGTAGCGCCCTTGACCTCATACAGAACCTCGCCGGACCCTGGGGTCGCGGTCATGGGTACGATGTCGGTCGGGGCAACCGGTTCCAATTGCAGGGTCTTGCCATCACTAGAGTCGGGTGGGTTAGCAACAGCGCCCTGCGCTTCGATTGGACCCGACACCACAGGGGCCAGTGGCGTCGCGGCAAACACGCCCGTTGCGCTCAACAGCATAGAGAGCACAACTAAGAGGCTAAACCATCGCCAAGTCTTAGGTTTCATCACGTAGCACTCCTTGAATCATGTGGAATTTCAAATCATTATAGACGTAGAACAAGGCCACAGTACAGTTGTATCATGCGTGGGCGCTTAGGGGCGCGGTCAGGTAATCACCTCCTTTCGTTGGTTTGAGCTGCGTACCAAACGAATTTCACTCTCATCTCTGGATGATATTCGGTGAGCGCGAAAAAAAAAGTCGGGGATCCTGGCGAGGACTGCAACACGGCCTGCCTGCAGCATGTCACCCCGTAGTACTGTAATAGCAACTGGCGCTACACACGCAATCAGTATAACACAGCTTCGCTAGACTAAAAATGGATTTTCGACCTGGATAGCGCCGCCAGTTCTCACTCGCGGCAAAGCATTGGGGATTCGAGCTGAAGCGATATTTCTCGGGGGGGGGTATTTCGGCGCTGCGCGCAGCGCCGAAATACCCAAAAACAGAGTTGGATCGCTCGTGAATCTAACGCCGCCGGCGTCGCCAGGCAACGCCGCCGAACACCAACGCGCCCAACAGCGCGATGCCGCCCCAACCACCGGAGGCGCTCACGCGCAGCCCGGTCACACTGACTACGCTCGGCTCCACCACCACCCGGGCGCTATCCGTTGCCGTGACCGAAGGACCGCCCGTGTTGTACGCCGTCCACGTCGCGGTGTTCACCGTGGTCACGTTCATCACCGCCGGGATCGAAAGCCCTGCCGCCACGGTGTCGATG
>JAFGFB010000166.1 GCA_016931315.1 Anaerolineae bacterium | reverse complement strand
GGCGGGTCTGGATGGTGGCGCGATCTACAACGGCGATGGCAGCAGTCCGCTGCTTCAAAACGTCATCGCCTGGAGTAACGAGAGCGGAAACCCTGGTTCCGCGATCTTCAACTACGGTGGCTATGATCCCTGCACCCCCACCATTCGCTTTAGCCTGGTGCAAGGCTGCAACCCCGGTGGGGTTTGGAATAGCACCTGCGGCACAGACGGTGGCAATAATCTGCCGGATGCCGACCCGCTCTTCGTCGCGCCCGAACCCGCCAGCAGCGCCCCCACGACGGCGGGCGACTACCGCTTGCAGATTGCTTCCCCCGCAGCCAACGCCGGGGATAATGCCGCTGACCTGGATGGCTCTGGTCCCTTCACCACCACGATCAGCGCACTCCCCTTCGACCTGGACGGCAACCCGCGCCTCGTCCAGATGGCGGTAGACCTGGGTGCCTACGAGAATCAGAGCTTCCCTTGTCCTGCCAGTGGGGTAGTTTATGTGGATGCGGATGCGCCTGGTCCGTATACCGGCGCATCCTGGGGTGAAGCATTTGCCGCGTTGCAGGATGCCCTCTATGTGATGACCCCTTGCGAACTATGGGTGGCGGAGGGAGTCTATTACCCGGACAAGGATAGCCTGCACACAGAAAACGACCGCGCCGCCACCTTCAAACTTAATACGGGTGTGGCGGTCTACGGCGGTTTCGCCGGGACAGAGACCACCCGCGAGCAGCGCGATTTCGTCGCCAACATCACCGTGTTGAGCGGCGATATTGATCAGAACGATCTCACCGATCCCAATGGGGTGATCACTACAACCACGGCAATCACTGGAACAAACAGTTTCACAGTTGTTAGTGCTCGTTTTACCGATAACAGTGCGTTGTTGGATGGTTTCAGCATTACCGCGGCGTGGCCAATGCCTGCGAATTTGAACGCTGGTGGTGGAATGTACACTCTGTACAGTAATCCAACCCTGGCGAATCTTTTTATCTCCGGTAACCAGGCTACTTTTGGTGGCGGGATGTATAACAGTCACAGTAATCCATCTCTGGCGAATGTCACCTTCTCTGGCAATCGGGCTACCGAGGGTGGTGGAATGTACAATGAATCCAGCAGTCCATTGTTAATCAACGTAACCTTCTTGGACAACAGGGCTGATTCGGGTGGAGGCATGCATAACTGGAATTCTTTTCCAACGATCATCAATGTGGCTTTTATGAATAACCAGGCGGTAGGTGGCGGCGGCGGCATGTACAATTTCATGAGTGCCCCAGTGTTGATTAACACCACCTTTTCCTTAAACCAGGCCAGTTCTGGCGGCGGCATGTACAACTTTTGTAGCAGCAACCCACGGCTCCAAAACAGCATCTTGTGGGGCAATAGTGGAGCGCAAGTATTCAACGAAAACACCATCATTCCTGATTTTCCCAGCTTCCCTGTATTTACATACAGCCTGGTGCAAGGCTGTAATCCGAGTGGTGTATGGAACACTATCTGCGGCACAAACGGTGGGGACAATCTTCCTGACGCTGATCCGCTCTTTGTGGATGCTGCCACCGGTGACCTGCGTCTGCGCCCCGGTTCACCGGCGATTGACGCGGGCAACAACCTCAGCGTCACCGTCGCAACCGACCTGGCGGGTGGACCGCGCCTCGTGGACATCCCCGCCACGCCGGATACCGGTCTGGGAACCCCACCCCTCGTGGACATGGGCGCCTATGAGGCGCACTTCGTGGATGCCATCCTGCACAAGAACGTCACCCCGCCGGTAGCCTCGCCGGGTGAGACCATCACCTTCACACTCACCTTCTCCAATGGCGGCAGCATCACCGCCACCCACGTCGTCATCACCGATCTCATTCCCGCGTTCCTGGAGACACCCTCCTTCACCTCCAGCGGCGCAGTCATCACCGCTACCGGGGCGCTCCCCCACTACGTCTGGAATGTGCAGAATCTGGCGCCTGGGCAGGGTGGGATCATCACCATCACCGGTAACCTTAGCGTACCCGTCACTGCCGGGCTCTACACCAACACCGCCGCCATCGCGGCAGACAATGACGCCGCCATCGAGACCAACACCGCCAGCGCAACCTTCAGCGTGCGCAACGTCGCCCCCACCTTCACCAGCGTGCCGGTCACAACCGCCACCCAGGATGCGTCCTACACGTGCACCATCGCCGCCGTAGATAATAACGGCGACGCGTTGACCTTCACCGCGCCAGTCCATCCCGCGTGGCTCACCCTTACCGACCACGGCAACGGCACAGCCACACTCTCCGGCACGCCGGTGAACGCTGACGTGGGCGCCCACGCCGTGGTGCTGCGCGTCACCGACAGCGCCGGCTTGACCGCCACGCAATCCTTCACCGTCACCGTCGCCAATGTCAACGATGCGCCCGCCTTCACCAGTATGCCCGTCACCACGGCTGCACCCGGGCTTCTCTACACCTACGCCATCACTGCCACCGATCCCGATCTGCTGTGGGGTGATGCACTGACCCTCACCGCGTCCACGCTGCCCGATTGGTTGGCTCTCACCGATCACGGCGACGGCACGGCGACGCTCGCCGGCACCCCAACCCTGGCTGACGCGGGTCCTCACGCCATCGTCCTGCACGTCACCGATAGCGCCGGACTTTCCACCGCGCAAACCTTCACACTCAACATCTGGTACCAGGTCTACCTGCCACAGGTATTCAAAAACTCACCCTTTGACTAAAAGCTCAAACACAGTACACTTCCCTTATCGCGTCCAACAGCCCGGTCCGTGGGTCCGTCATCCGTGATGATTCCCGGTCTTCGGTCATTTCCCAAGGAGTCCCATGCGTACCGAACAAGAAATGCTCGACCTGATTCTGAACACCGCCCGCGAGGATGAGCGCATCCGCGCCGTCGTCCTCAACGGTTCACGCGCCAATCCCAACGCGCCGCGCGACCCCTTCCAGGACTTCGATATCGTCTACTTCGTCACCGATGTGGCGCCCTACCGCTATGCCTTCGAGTGGATTCGCCGCTTCGGTGAGATGATGATCCTGCAAATGCCCGAGGACATGGCTGGCCCGCCCCCACAGGAGACCGGCAGTTTCTGTTACCTCATGCAATTTGCCGATGGTAACCGCATTGACCTGAGCATAGACCCCCTCGACCATATTCCCGAGATCGTCGCGGATAGCCAGAGCATCGTCCTCCTGGATAAGGATGGCATCATCCCGTCCCTACCGCCCGCCAGCGACCGCGACTACCTGCCCGCGCCCCCCACCGCCAAAGCTTTCGCCGATTGCTGCAACGAATTCTGGTGGGTCTCTCCCTACGTCGCTAAGGGCTTGTGGCGGCAGGAGCTCCTCTACGCCAAACACTTCCTGGATCATTACGTGCGCGACCAGCTCACGAAGATGCTTGCCTGGTATATCGGCTTCAAGACCCAATTCCGCGGCAGCCCCGGCAAATACGGGAAATACGTGCAACGCTACCTCGAACCGGATAAGTGGGAACTGCTTCTCAAAACCTACTCCGCCGCTGACTATGATGCCACCTGGGAAGCCCTCTTCGCCACCTGTACCCTCTTCCGGCAACTCGCCCTTGAGGTCGCCGCCGCCTTCGAGTTTGAGTACCCGCACGGTGACGACAACCGGGTCAGCGCGCACCTCGAGCACGTGCGGCGCCTGCCCCTCGACGCGAAAGAGATCTATAAATAGGAGAAAGGACATGCTCCCCAACCCCACTGAGCTGCTGCGCATTTCCGGCATTGCGACGCCCCTTATCGGCTTCTACGATACCCCGGACCCGCGCCCTTTCGCGCCTTTCGCCAACCCGCAGCACTGCATCTTCTCCGCCCACCCCGCCTGGCAGAAAGGCGAAAGCGTGCTCATCACCCAAGAAGTCTTCAGCTGTGGGGGCGCCGGATACTGGCTTTGCGGCGTCGAGACCAGGTCGAGAGAGCAATTCGTGGACTTTCTCTTCGCTAAGGAGGGGCTGAAAGCTTCCCGCGAGCTCATGCAGCAATGGCTGGAAAACCACCCTCCCTACCAACAACAGCACCCCACCATTGTTATCGGTCCGCTGCAAGAAGATCAATACCGCTATCTGCGCACCGTAACCTTCTTCGTCAACCCCGACCAGCTCAGCCTCCTGGCGACCGGAGCCGAATACACCAACGCCGCGCGGGATCGCCACCCTGTCATCACACGCTTCGGTTCCGGTTGTTCACAACTTGCGGCACTCTTCGACGACCTGGATGCCCCGCAAGCCCTTATCGGTGCAACGGATATTGCCATGAGGGAGCACCTCCCACCGGATATTCTCGCTTTCACCGTCACGAAATCCATGTTTGAGCAACTATGCAACATCAGCGACGACAGTTTCTTCTATAAACCGTTCTGGAAGAGACTGCTGAGAGCAAGAGCAAGCACTGAAGCCTGCGAGAAAAATATCTAGTTGAGGATTCCAGTTTCTGTGCTATCCTGATCTCAATATGCGATGGCAATTCTCAGCACCACCCATAGCATAAGCGCTGCCGGCAATACGATATTCAAATCCCTGAGCCAAGGAGGCAATCATGATACCATCTAAAGACCACGCCAACAAACTCATCATCAGCATCACTGACGGCAAAAAACTTGGAGAGATTAGAGGTCTCTACGTTGACCCTGAAATGCGCCAAATCGCCGCCATTCACCTGGGGACCGAAGGCATCATCAACCGCAAGACGCTGATCATTCTCCATGCCGCCGTGCAGGTTTTCGGCGCCGATGCCTGGCTTGTGTCTGGTTCCGACGTGGTCGCCACGCTCGAAGAAACCCCGGACTCGGCAGCCTTCACCCTCATCCATAACCTTCGCGGACGTGAAATCCAGACCGAGGGCGGCACCAAGCTCGGCGTCGTTGAAGACGTCATTCTCGACGGTGAGGCGCGCGTGCTCGGATTTGCGCTGGGAAAAGTGTATGCGCAAGGACCACTGGCGGAAAAGAAAGCCATTGTTCGCGAAGCGATCACGGACTTCGGCAGCAAGGATAAACCGATGATCGCAGTCCTGGCGCAAGCCGAGGCGCTTGATATCCCCACGGCATAAACGGAACAGATCTCTGTGTCTTCTTTCTGCAGATGTGATTTTCGTGGATGGAGCTGCGCCCCATCCACGAAAATCACAAAAAAAAACCTCAATGTTATAATGCGCATAATCTTCAATGGAATAGGATATAGAATAGTCCCATGAATATCGTCCATCGCATCAAATCCCACCCCGGACTTAGTCTCATCATCCTGGCATACATTGCCTTCATCTCACTTGGCATGCCTGATGGCTTGTTTGGCGTTGCCCTGCCCTCTATCCGCTCCGACTTTGCAGTCCCGCTCGATAGCGTTGGTTTCATCTTCATCGCCAGCACGACGGGCTATATGCTCTCCAGCTTCTTGAGCGGTGCCATCATCGCGCGCCTGGGGGTGGGACGCGTCCTGGCGATCAGTTGCGCACTCACCGGCAGCGTCCTCATCGGCGACACGCTGGTGCCCAACTGGGCCTCAATGGTCGCGCTAGGGCTGGGCGCCGGGCTGGGCGCCGGCGCTATTGATGCCGGTCTCAACACGTATGTTGCCGCGCACTTCGGCGAGGGTTTGATGCAATGGCTCCATGCCAGCTACGGTATCGGTGTCACCCTCGGACCCATTATCATGACGTATGCCCTCACCTCGCTAAATTCCTGGCGCGCTGGCTATCGAATCGTTGGTATCTTCCAGGTGATGCTAGCTGCGTGTTTCGCGCTGACCATCGCCATGTGGAACCGCAAGGATAACCCTGCTGTCGCAGAGCAGCCCAAACGCCTGACAGATTACCAAACCTCAGTCGGCGAAACGCTTCGCCAACCTCGAGTCTGGCTGAGCGTCCTGCTGTTCTTGCTCTACACCGGCGTCGAGGTCGCCCTGGGCGCCTGGGTTTATACCCTGCTGACCGAATCGCGCGGCGTAGACCCTGCGGCGGCAGGGTTCTGGACAGGCAGTTACTGGGCGATGTTCACGGTTGGACGAATGCTCGCGGGCCTGTACACGCATCGTGTCAGCGCCAATACACTCGTGCGAGGCAGCCTGTTAGCCGGCCTGGCGGGCGCCGCACTCCTCTGGTGGAACCCTGTCCCGGTTGCCAATCTCGTCGCTGTGGCTGTCTGTGGCTTTGCCATCGCTCCCGTTTTTCCGGCGCTTGTCTCGGGCACCAGTCAACGCGTCGGCGAGCGCTTCGCCGCCAATACGATAGGCATGCAAATTGCCGGAGCGGGACTGGGTGGCGCCCTCATCCCCGGCATCGCCGGCATATTGGCGCGCCAGTTCTCACTCGAAATCATCCCGGTATGGTTGGCCGTGCTCTTTGCCGCATTGTTGGGATTGTTCCAATTCCTCACCTTTCACCCGCGGAGAGCGCCGCAGACTGCCTGAGCAAGCGTGAAAATGAAAAGCATTCCAGTATCGCGGGAGAATGTGACGGAATACGTGCGCTATTGTGGGCAATATGGCGCTGAGCACGATGAGTCATTTCTTCCAGATGCCGCCTTTCTCCCAACGGAGGAATTCCCCGCATACCTGCTACTGAAGCAGGATGAAGTCGTGGGCGCCGCCGGTCTGATGCGCACCCCACCTTATCGCGACAAAGGCAAAGCCCGCCTTACGATTTTCCACGCCCGCGAGGCAACAGCGGAGGCTTATGCACAGCTGCTCGCTGCGATCCTGCCCCACACCAGGAACCTGCGCTCGATCTATGGGTTTCTACCCGAGGCGCGGACGGAGTCACGCCGCCAATGGGAAGCTCGCGGCTTTACCGTGGAGCGCTTCGTCTACCTGCTCGCATACCGAGCCCAGGAGCTTCGGTCCTCCGAACTTCCCCCCGGCTACGACCTGCTGGCGCTCACGCCGGCAGACGCCGCCGAAATCCAGCAGCTGTGCGAGCTGTGGAACCAGAATTACCGGCAGCAGCTCGGCTTCATCGGGGCGACGCCGGAATTCATACAGGAAGCCTTCCTGAGCGCCGAGAACATCCCGGGGGGCATCCTGTTGCTGCGCTACGGCTCCGAGCCTGTCGCCACCATCAAGGTCAATCGCGATAATGACCCCGGCGAACAAGCGGCGGAAATCGGGATGGTGAGCGTCGCCCCCGCCCATCGCGGGCGCGGTCTGGGTCGCCTGATGCTGCGCCGGGCATTGGGGGTTGCGCTAAGCCACAATCTATCCCCCGTCTACCTATCAGTGAATGCCGAAAATCGCTCGGCGGTTGCCCTGTACCTGTCGGAAGGTTTCACCGAAGAAAAAGGCATGGTCTGCTACACCAAAAATCTTCTGAACCCACCTTCAACCCAATAATCCCAACCCTTTCCCGAGGCGCATTTATGGAACAACCGGCAGTCACAGGATTCAAGAAACTCTTCCGTCACATCCACATGGGCTACCTTTTCCTCGCCCTCGGCATCTTCATCATCGAAATCCTCATTGCCACCGTCTTTTCAGGTATTCCCTTCATCCGCGCCTACCTGGGCGATACCCTCGTCGTGATTCTGCTCTATTGCCTCATTCGGGCTTTCTGGAGCGCTTCACCCCTGGCCCTTTCCGGTGCAGTCTTCCTCTTTGCTTGCGCAGTGGAAGCGGCACAAGCGCTGCACCTGGCTGACGCTCTGGGTTTGCCTTCGGGAAGCGTGCTGCGCATCCTCATCGGCACCAGCTTTAGCTGGATAGATATTCTGATGTATTTTCTGGGCTGCCTGATCGCCTTTCTCCTTGATTCAATCTACCTGCACCGGCATGCCGTCAGGTGAGTTTATGCCCAGGAGGAAAACGTGAACGATAATCTGATACCCCCGTATGGGGGGCATTTGGTGGACTTGCTGGTTCCGCCGGAGGAACATGCCGAAGTGCTCGCCCAGGCGTTGCGCTGCCCCTCTCTACAGCTCTCCGACCGCGCCCTGAACGACCTGGAGCTGTTAGCCATTGGAGGATTTTCCCCACTCGACCGCTTTATGAGACAGGCGGATTATCAGCGCGTGCTCACCGAGATGCGCCTGAAGGACAACACCCTCTTCCCCATTCCCATCACCCTCACCATCAGCAAAGAGGACCTCCCCACGCGCGAGGAAGCAATCACCCTGCGCGATGCCCACAACTACGTCATCGCCATCATGCAAATCGAGGAAGTTTTCCGCTGGGATCCCCTGCGGGAGGCGCGGTTGGTTCTCGGAACCACCGACCCACGCCACCCCCTGGTTTCCGAGATGGAACGCTGGGGCGACTTGTGCATCTCCGGCAGCCTGCAGGTTCTGCAACTGCCGCCGCACTATGATTTCGCGGAGCTGCGGCGCACCCCCGCCCAAGTTCGCGCGCAGCTCGCCGCATTGGGACGCCGGCAAGTCGTCGCCTTCCAGACCCGCAACCCCATGCACCGCATCCACGAAGAACTCACCAAACGCGCCGCGGCGCAAGTTGAGGGTAGTCTGCTGCTCCACCCGGTCGTGGGACTGACCAAGCCCGGCGATGTGGACCACTACATCCGGGTACGCATCTACAAAGCCCTGATGGAAAACTACTACAGCAAAAGCGATACACTTCTCAGCCTCTTGCCACTAGCCATGCGTATGGCGGGACCGCGCGAGGCGCTCTGGCACGCGCTTATTCGCCGCAACTACGGCGCCACGCACTTCATCATTGGTCGCGACCACGCCGGACCCGGCAATGATAGCCAGGGGCGTCCCTTCTACGGTCCCTATGAAGCACAGGATATGCTCATGCAATACACCGAAGAACTGGGAGTACAGGCGCTCCCCTTCCAGGAATTGGTCTATCTGTCGGATGAGGAGCGCTACGAGGAAGCCTCGCGCGTGCCCACCGGCGCCAGAACTGCCAACATCTCCGGCACCCAGGTGCGCGACGAATACCTTTCCCGGGGTAAACTGTTGCCGGCATGGTTCACCCGTCCCGAGGTCGCCCACATCCTCCTCGATTCTCATCCCCCGCGCCACAAACAAGGCTTGTGCATCTGGTTCACCGGGCTGAGCGGCGCCGGCAAGTCCACCATCGCCAACGCTCTCACTGCATTGCTGCTGGAACACGGGCGGCAAATCACCCTGCTCGACGGTGATGTGGTCCGTACCCATCTCTCCAAAGGTTTGGGCTTTAGCAAAGAAGACCGGGATGCCAACATTCTGCGCATCGGCTTCGTCGCCAGCGAAATCGCCCGCCATCGCGGCGCCGTCGTGTGCGCCGCCATCAGCCCCTATCGCAATACTCGCAATGAAGTGCGTAACATGGTCGGGACTGAGCGCTTCGTCGAAGTCTTCGTGAACACCCCGCTGGAAGTCTGCGAGCAACGCGATGCCAAGGGCATGTATGCCAAAGCCCGTCGCGGCGAAATTAAGGGCTTCACCGGCATTGATGACCCGTATGAAGAACCGCTCAATCCAGAGATGATTTTGGAAACCGTCGGTGTGGGCAACCTGCCCGACGAAAATGCGCGCAAGATCATTGCCTATCTCTACACCCAGGGTTTTCTCAGCGCCTGACCGGCATTTTCATGCCCACAACTCGCATCTAACCAGGGGGTCGCCATGTACACCTTTGTAACCGGCGGCACAGGCTTCATCGGCAGCGCCGTCGTGCGCTGCCTGCTCAAATCCGGGCACACGGTCCGGGCGCTCGTCCGTCCGGGCGCCGTGACCCGGCAGCTGGACGGCTTGCCGGTAGAGCGCATCACCGGCGACCTGAGCGACAGCGCCACCCTGCAACAAGCGATGACCGGTTGCGATTGGGTTTTTCATGTTGCCGCCCTCTACAGTTACTCCCAATATCGCTGGGAGGATTTCTACCAGACCAACGTCGAGGGCACACGCCGCATGTTGGAAGCGGCGCGCCTGGCGCAGGTGCAGCGCTTCATCTACACCAGTTCCGTCGCCACACTGGGCTTCAACCCGGATCACACCCCCGCGACCGAAAACACCCCTTCGACACTTGAAGACCGCATTGGACCCTATCAGCGCAGCAAATTTCTGGCTGAAGAACTGGCGCGCGACTATGCCCGCCAGGGGTCTCCGGTCATCATCGTGAACCCCAGCGCGCCGGTGGGCGTCGGCGACCACAAGCCGACGCCCACCGGTCAAATCATCGTGGACTGGTTGCACGGGCGCATGTTTGGCTACGTGGATACCGGGCTGAATATCGTGGATGTGGAGGTCGTGGCGCAAGGTCACCTTTTAGCCGCCGAGCGCGGCAGGGTCGGCGAGCGCTATATTCTGGGGGGCGAGAACCTCACCCTCAAACAGATTCTTGACCTGCTTGACGCGATTGACGGTCACCCCCGCACCCGCCTTCACATCCCCCATGCTGTTGCCCAGGCCTGGTCCTTCTTGGATATGGGCGTGACGCGGATTAACCCACGACACATCCCTGCCGCCACGCCGGAGAAAGTGCGCCTCTCACGCCGCTACGAATTCTTCGATCCCGGCAAAGCCGTGCGCGAGCTGGGCTTGCCGCAGACCCCCGCCCGCGAGGCGCTGACCAAAGCGGTGGCATGGTACCGGGAGAACGGCTATGCGCCCGGACCAACAACCAGGTGACCGACGCCAGACACCTTTTCTTGACACTACACTGATGAACTATACACTACTCCTCATGCCGCCCGGCGCCGCAACGCGCCATCATCCCGAAACAAAGCGATCGAACCATGACCTCAAACGCCAACAGCGACAGTAAACTTGTGGCGGAATCTCGCCGAGAAGCCCGGCGCAACCGCAAGGGCTGCCTCTCTAAGGCAGGCATCGTGCTCCTGGCGTGCGTCGCCCTGATCCTGGGTCTCGGCGGCTTCGTCACCGGCGCGAGCGGCATCCGGCGCTCCGGAACCATCCCCGAACCGTGGCTCGCCCACCTGAGCCTCCAGGCGCCCTCCCCTTCCCTTCCCAAAAGCACCCTGGCGCCTATACCCCACATCCCTATCCCTGATCATCCTTTCATGGCGCAGGGCGCGGGGAACAACATGCATTGCGATGCCTACATGAGCGATACCTACCAGGCGCGGGGTCCCCAAAGCTCTGATGCCCGCGTCACCTCGCGCACCCAGGGCTTCGGCGGTTATGGCACCATCGCCTTCGACCCCGAGGGGCGGCTTGTCGCCGTCTACAGCAACGGCGGCAACTTCCAGCTCGAGCTGCTCGACCCCGACACGCTTCAGGAACTCGCTGCCTACGACCTGCCCCCACGCAGCAAACGCTGGATTCTAGAAGGAACTCCGCCCTGGGAATACCTGGGCGCCGGCATGTACTTCTACCTCGACGAACAGAACCGGGCGGTAGTGCCCACCACCGAAAACACCCTCCGCGTCGTCCAGGTCCCCGATTTGACCAACCGCACTGCTTTCGAACTGGTGCGCGAATATGACCTGCGTGCGCACGTCGTCTCGCTTCCCTTTCCCCGCCAGGATAGCGTCGCCTGGGTGCTCCCAGATTGGGATGGGACGGTCTACTGGTTCGCTACCACCGCCGGCATGGTGGGCACGGTCAATCTCACGACCGGCGCCGTCCACACGCTGCGCCTCGAAGGCGAAATCATCGAGAACTCCTTCGCCGTAGGTGAGGATGGCGTCTTCATCCTCTCCGACTACGCCCTCTACCGCTTTCGCCACGCTGAAAATGGCGTCCCGGTTGCAGAGTGGCGAACGCCCTACGATCGCGGGCCCGCGCAAAAACCCGGGCACATCACCCGTGGCTCAGGAACCTCGGTTACTCTTACCGGCGCCCCAGACGGATTTGTAATCATCGCCGATAACGCCGAACCTCAAATCAACGTCCTCTTTGTGCGGCGTTCCGATGGCGCCGTGATGTGCAGCGCGCCGGTGTTTGAGCCGGGGCGCAGCGGGACCGATGTCAGCACCGTCGGGTTCGAGGTCGCAGATGCGTCGGGAAACAGCACGGGCATCACCTCGGCATTGATAGAGAACAACTGGGGACACCACACCTTTCCGCGCTCCCATCCCACCGCCGGTCTGACCCGGGTGGATGCTGCCCGGCAACCGGATGGCACCTACCAATGCCGGGAAGTATGGTCCAGCGACGAAAAAAGCATCGGTGTGTTCAAACTATCGCTGGGCAATGGCCTGGCATACATGTATTGGCGCGAGGAAACGGGCTTGATGACCCAATGGGTCCTCACCGGCATTGACTGGCGCACTGGGGAGACGGTTTACCGGCAACGCACCGGCGCCGGATTGGGATACAATAACTGGGCCGGCGCCCTCTTCGTGCATCCCGATGGAGGGATAGTCTACTCCACTGCCATCTTCGGTCTGGTCGCAGTGCGTGATGGAGTCAACCAGGAGCCTGTGCATGAACCGTGAAGAGTTTGCTGCCTTATTCGAGCATCCTGTAGCCATGGGGTCCTTTCGCAACTGGCTCCGGTTATTGACGCGCCACAAGGATCTGGATTCCCACTACCTGTTGCGCATCCTTTTCGTGACCCTCACCACACTGCTAACCAGCCCCGTGCGACTCTTCGAGCAGCTGCACTACGGCAATGCCGTGCGCCGTACCCAGATTCCCCCCGCCCCCATCTTCATCATCGGGCATTGGCGCACCGGCACCACCCATCTGCACCTGCTGCTCTCCAAAGACTCACAATTTGGCTCTATCCCCATGTTTCAAACCCTGGCGCCCGGCTTCTTTCTCATCGGCAGAGGCTTCATGAAAAAAATCGTGGGATATTGGCTAGAAAAAGGCCACCCCACCCGCTTCATAGACAACATTCCGCTGCGCATTGACGCCCCCCAGGAGGAAGAGTTCGCCCTGGCGAATATGACACCGATTTGCTTCCTCCATATCTTCTCCTTCCCCCGTCAAGCCGCTGAAATCTTTGCCCAGACCACCCTGTTCCAGAATATCTCTCCCGAGGCGCTGAATGAGTGGACCGCCTGCTACCTGGAAATCCTTCGTAAAGCGACGCTGCATACCGGGGGCAAACAGCTACTGCTCAAAAACTGCGCTGACACCGGCAGAATCCGCGTGCTACTTGAACTTTTCCCCGATGCCAGATTCATCCACATGGTTCGCAACCCCTACGACCTGTTCTTATCCACCCGGCGCCTCTGGAAAGTGGTGCTCTCCAAATCGCAACTGCAGACCATCGAACCGGCTGAGGTTGACCGCTTCATCCTTCAGTTCTACCCCGCGCTCATGCAACAATACCTCGCCGATAGCGCGCTCATTCCTCCGGGGCGCCTGGTCGAGGTCCGTTTTGAGGACCTGGAAGCTGCCCCGCTCGCTGAAGTGCGTCGCATCTACCAGGCATTGAACCTGCCGAATTTCGCCGCTGCAGAACCGGCGTTTCAGAGCTATTTGGCTTCGGTGTCTGATTACAGGAAAAACCAATACCACATCACAGCAGACGTCATCGAGCTGGTGAATCGGGAATGGTCCTTAGCCTTTGACATCTGGGGGTATACCCGTCTCGACCCAACCGCAGCACCGCAACAGTATTAAACGCTGCGCCTGATGCCACGAGGGGGCATACACCACCGGTCTAGCCTGTGCTTAAAACCTGAAAGGAGTTTCCAATGCCGTTTTCACGTCAGCTTCTCTGGTCTCTGACAAAATACACCCTCGCTAACAAAATCCGTGGGCGCCAACGCTTCCCCTTTGTGCTCATGCTCGAACCCACGCTGCGCTGCAACCTGGCTTGTGCCGGTTGTGGACGCATCCGTGAATTGCAGGCATGCCCCAACCACAGTCTCACCCTTGCAGAGTGCCTTGCCGCCGTAGACGAATCTGGCGCTCCCATCATCAGCGTCACAGGTGGCGAGCCGCTGTTGCACCCCGATATTGTTCCCCTCATCGAACAAATCCTCGCGCGGAAGCGCGGCGTCACGCTCTGTACCAATGGGCTGCTTCTCAAAGATGCGCTCGACCACTTCAGCCCCGGTCCCTACCTCAGTTTTGTCGTGCACCTCGACGGGCTGGCGCAGACCCACGACGCCTACGCCGGGCGTGAGGGGGTTTTTGCCACCGCCATGGAGGCGATTACCGTCGCCAAACGCCGTGGCTTCCGGGTGATGGTGAACACTACCCTCTACAAAACAACTGAGGTCGCGGAGGTTATTCAACTTCTAGAGTTGCTGGCGCAAATCCCGGTAGATGGCATCATGATTGCCCCGGCTTTCAGCTTCGAAGCGGTCGAAGCCGACTTGTTCCTCACTCGCGCCGAGGCGATTGCGCGCTTCGGTCCCATTGCCGACCTGCAGGGGCACGTCCCCTTCGCCGATACCCCGCTCTATCTGGATTTTCTCACCGGCAAACGCCAGCTGGCATGTCTCCCCTGGAGCACCCCAACCCGTAACCCCCGTGGGTGGCGACAGCCCTGCTATCTGCTGGCAGATGCCTACCTGCCCTCATTCCAGGCGCTGATGGAAGAGACCAACTGGGATGCGTATGGGACGGGGAACGACCCGCGCTGCGCCAACTGCATGGTCCACAGCGGGCATGACGCTGCGGCGATGAATGCTGCAATGCATAGCTTCCCTGACCTTTGGCGCTTGATCAAATGGGCGCTTTCCTGATCTCGCGCTTCCGCAACCAGACGCCCCTGTGATCGCCCTGCTCGCTGCGCTAAATCAGGAGGTCTCCGCTCTCCGGCGGCAAATGGCGTTGGCGCCCGCGCACATCGCCGGGCTGAATGTGCCCGGCTTTACCGGCATCTATCGAGAGCGCACGGTGCTACTCGCAATCACCGGCATGGGGCGCGCGCGGGCTGAAGCCGCCGCCGTGGCGGTGTTCGAACACGCTCCGGTCACGGCGGTGCTCTCCATCGGCTTCTCCGGCGCATTGTCTACCGCGCTGGAGGTGGGCGACCTCATTCTCGCTTCCTCCCTGCTTGCCCTCTCCGATTTTGGCAGCGATGACACCGCGCTCCCTCCCTATCCCCCCGACTCGACGCTGCTGCACGCAGCGACCGCTTCCCTCCGTGCCGCTTCACAGCGGGTCATAATCGGGCAGACATTCACAGCGCCCGCCGTCATCAGCACGCCCGGCGAAAAACAAGCTCTGCACGACCGCACCGGCGCCATCGCTGTGGATATGGAAAGTTACTGGATTGCGCGGCTAGCTGCCACCCACGGCTTACCCTTCCTGGTGCTGCGGGTGATCTCCGATGCCCTGCACGACCCACTGCCCCCCTTCGAGCAATTCCTGGACGTGGATGGCGCGCTCCACATTCACCAACTGGCGACCTGCCTGCTTCGAAATCCCCGCAACCTAAGTCTGCTGATAAGGACCGCACGCCATTCCGGACATGCCCGCCGCGCCCTGACCATGGGCGTTCTCAGCCTTTTCACCCCCCGGTAGGAAGTTCTCGCACAAGCGCACGGCAGTCCCCCGTCCACCTACCCCGCCGGCGTCGCGGGTGCGTTTCAGAATGGGGGCAACAATCTCAAACGCCGCTACGGGGCGTATTCTAAAATTGATTTTGGGCGGTGGGGCAAAGCCTCACCGCCCAAAATCAATCAAAAGAAAGACATTTGCGTGATGATTGTCTTCTTTTTGCCTCAAAGTTGAAATGCCGCCGGCGTCGCCACATTGGGCGTATTGCCCCGCAGGCGCTTGAACCCGTAGAAGCCGTTCATCGCCGTCATCATCAGAAACGCGCCCAGACGCAGTGTGCGCGCCGCCCGCGCAATCCGGCGCGCCACCGCACCCGGCGAAAAAGCGCGCCGCCACAGCGTACGATGCGCTTGCAGCAACACCTCCGGCGCCATTCCCTGCGGGGCAAAAGCCACATTGTAGCCATTACTCGCATCACTTGGTAGCCCCGGCAACAACCGCTCTTCAGCAGCAAACTGCTTATACAGCGGCGTGCCCCGGTATGGTGTAAGAATGCTAATAAAGGGCACATCCACACCAATATCGTACATCTGCTCCGCCATAGCAACGATGCTCTCCGGAGTGTCTCCATCGAAACCAGCGACAAAACCCGCCATCACGCAGATTCCACGCTCGTGCAACGCCGCAATCGAACGCCGGTAGCGGTCCGCCTGATTTTGCGGCTTATTCGCCGCCTTGAGCGAGGCCGCGCCGAAGGTTTCGATGCCGAAAAAGACTCCGATGCAGCCCGATGCCTCCATCAGATCCAACAGTTCTGCATCCTGCGCAATATCCATACTCGCCTGAGTCAACCACCAGCGCTTGAGTGGAATCATTGCCCGTAACAGCTCCTTGATATATGAGCGTGTCGCCGTCAGATTGTCATCCCAAAACCACACCACCTTGCGCTGCCACCAATGGCGAAAATCGTCGTAACGTACGTCGCGCAACACATCCGCGATTGGACGCATTCGGAAACCCGGATTGAGGCTGGGCACGCTGCAGAACGAACACGCAAACGGGCACCCTCGAGTCGCCTGCACCACGTGCTGTACGAAGAAATCCCGTGGCAACAGTTCATAGCGCGGGCGTGGAAGATTATCCAGCGATGGAGGCTCGCCCTGGTAGAGGCGCTGCAAACGGCCGGCAGCGACATCGGCGAGCAACTGGGGCCAAAGTGTCTCTGCCTCTCCGGCAACCACCGCATCGCAATGCGCCAGAGTCTCCTCGACCCAGAAGGTCGCGTGAGGTCCCCCGGCTACTACCAGTTTACCCCGCTCGCGAAAAGCGTCCGCCAGACGGTAAGCCTCATCGGCAAAACCGCTGAAGAAAGAGAGCGCCACCAAATCCGCGTCCGTGTCCAGATTCACCGCTTGTACTTGCTGGTGAATCACGCGGACCTCGTGCCCCGGTGGCGTTAGCGCGGCAAGATAAATACCCGAAAGGGGCGGCACAAAGTTCTTCTCGTGACCAAAGCGATAACGCGGCACATAGACGACAATCAGGTCAATCCTCATGGAAGTTTCCTCCGGCTCAAAGGATGGTCCGCCTCAAACAATACTCAGTATAGCGAAAGGGAACTCCCACAAACTACCGCATTCAACCCTCCCCAAAACCCGATAGCTTTTGAGCGGCTTTGACTTGGTATGGCAGCCCGTTTGACTAATCCACCAAACTTCCTATACTGATATTAGTTTCAACGCAACCATTTCTGAATCCTATTTGCCGATCCAGGGAGGAACTATGAGCTTGCTGCGACGAATTCTGGGGATCCTCGTGATGCTTGCCGGCATCCTGGGGCTTCTTCTCAGTCTTGCCGGGCTGGCATTGGTGTGGATTGCCAAACCCAATGTGACCGCTGCCGCCAATACCACCCTCGAAACGCTCACCCACAGCATCGGAACCAGCAAAGACGTCATGCAGACTACCACTGAGGCGCTCGGCGCCACCGTAGATAGCGTAGATGCCCTCTCCGCGATGCTCGCAACCACCGCCGAGACCGTAGAGGAAAGCCAACCCGTGCTTACGAATGTCAGCACCATCCTGTCGGATACGCTGCCTTCAACGCTGGAAGCTGCGACCGATTCACTGCGCACAGCACAAGACGCCGCCGAGGTTCTGGAAGGCACCATCCAATCGCTGGAGACCTTCCGCTTCCTGCTGAGCGATGCCCCGCTGGTGGGCGACCTGATTGGACCCGCCGGGGAACCCTACAGCCCGGAGAAGCCACTCGCCGAATCGCTGGGGGAGCTGGCGACCAGTCTCGAAAAACTCCCCGACACCTTCGTCGAAATGGCGACCGGCATCGGTGCCACCGATGACAATCTCGCTTCCGTGAAGGACAATCTGGTCACCATGTCCACCAGCGTCCAAAGAATCTCCACCAGCCTGAGTGAATATCAGGACATGGCGGCGCAGTCTCAATCTTCCCTGGATGACGTGACCGCGATCCTCAAAAACCTGCAAACCAACCTGCCATCCATCCTCAACGGGGCGGCGCTTGTCTTGACTCTGTTCTTCATCTGGTTGCTGATAGCACAAGTCGTCATTCTCACCCAGGGCTTGGAGCTGTTTCATGGCACCGCCACCCGCATGGAGGGCGAAGCCGAATAGATTCGCGGTTTCGTTGATCGGGACCCGGTCCGCCGCACAACCCGGCGTCCGGTAATCAGCCTCCGATCAACCTGGCAACGCAAGTTGCGCGCTTTGATGCGCTAATCGTTTCGGGTTTCAGTAGCCATAACAAATCTAAAGGACAATATAGGAGGCTTTCGATGAAGTTGACCATGAATACCACTGTCGGCGATCTGTTGGAGATTCCAGAGGCGAAGGCAACCCTGGAGCAATACGTGCCGGGCATCACCACCAACCCCATGGTGGGCATGCTCAAGAACATGACCATCGCCAAACTGGTCGCCATGCCACAAGCCGCGCAGTTCGGTCTGACCAAGGAAAAGGCGGAGGAGATCATCGCCGAAATCAACAAGCGCATCCCCAAAGCCTAACCCCGCACCCTGTAACGCGAATACTGGGGGACGGCGTCTTCCCGCCGTCCCCTCTTTCTGTTCCCACCTCCAAGGAATTCAGAGCAATTGTCCTATGAACCGTATTGCAGTCATCGGTAACGCCGGCGGCGGAAAATCCACGCTGTGCAGAAAACTGAGTCGTACTCTTGGAATCCCTTCGTACGCGATAGACCGCATCCAGTGGAAACCAGGCTGGACCCCTGCCTCATACGAAGAAGTGAAACGTGAGCACGACCACATTTTGGCGCAGGAACGTTGGATCATTGACGGTTGGGGCAGCTTCGACCTCATCGAAGCCCGCTTCAGAGCTGCCGACACCATCATTCTCGTTGACCTGCCACTGGCGACCCATTATTGGTGGACCCTAAAGCGGCAATTCGCGTGCCTTTTTACGCCAAGGAAGGACGGGCCTGAGGGCTGCCCGATGCTGCCCATGACAGGAACCCTACTGAAAATGATCTGGAACATACACCAGCGCCTGCGCCCTCGATTGCTCGCCTTATGCGACGACTTTCGAAAGGAGAAGCACGTCATTCATGTCACCTCACCCCGAGAACTGCAAGCCCTGCGAGAAACATTATGCTCGAATGCTCAGTAAGTACCGCGTGGCAAAAAACACATCCCGGCGCCGCTATCGGCATCCTGGAACTCTCAGGGCTGGATAACAGCAATCCCTCTGCCAACCTGAACGCGCGCAAACGCGAGCTCGAAGCGCGCCTGCGTGAACGCTACCGGGGCTTCACCCGGCGCGATTTTCTCGCACTTCCCGTTATGGCAGCTTATGACCGCTACTACGCCCGCTTCGACAAAACCTATCACGTGCAACTGCAGCTCGAATCCCTGGTCCTCAAAGGCAAGTCCCTGCCCGCGGTCTCCCCCGCCGTGGATGCGACCTTCATGGCGGAAGTCGAAACCCTCGTGCTCACCGCCAGCCACGATGTCGCGAGGTTGCGCGGCGCCATCCTCATGGATGTGACGCAGGCTGGCGAACACATGCAGCAAATGAACGGCGTCCTCAAGGAACTGCGCGCCGGCGATATGGTCATGCGTGATGCGAAGGGCGTCTGCTGCACCATCATCTACGGACAAGATGCCCGCTCCCCCATCTCCACCGCAACCACCCATGCGCTCTACGTCGCCTATGCACCTCCCGGCGTCGCCCCGAATTCCGTCATCAGCCAGCTGCACAGCATCGAGGCGCACGTTCGGCTTTTCGCGCCAGACGTCATCGTCGAACAGCGGCGAACCTTCACCGCACCCAGCCCGCTGCATCCTGATTCCTGATTCCCGAACATTGCTGACTCATTCACCCAAGGAGACCTATGCACCCTGCACTGCTCGTCATTGACGTACAAAAAGCCTTCTTCGAGATCAACCCAGCCACAACGCAATCTCTCAACGCCGCCATCGAATATATCAACGCAGCGATAGCTTTATTCAGGGAAAAGCAATTGCCCGTTATCTGCATTCAACACAGCGATGAGGGCGATAACCTCGTCCCTGGCGCAGCCGGCTTCGACCTGCCCGAAGCCCTGAAAGTGCTTCCCACCGACCTGCATATCACCAAAACCTACGGCAACGCCTTCAACAAGACGCCCCTGCTGGAAGAGCTGTGCGCCTTGGGCGTGGATACCGTGATCCTCACCGGTTTCTGCGCCGAATTCTGCGTCCTCTCCACCTGTCGCGGCGCCGAGGATGTGGACCTCAAAGCCATCATCCTGCGGGGCGCGCTTGCCAGCGTCACGCCGGAACACATCGCCTTCGTCGAAGCCATCAACGAGGTCATCTCTTTTGGGGCGTTGCGGGCCATTTTGGAATAGCGCCTGCAGGCATGCACCTGCAACCATGTGCTGCTTGAGCTGGGAGTAGAAGGATGCCGCCTGTAACAGAAGGATTGCTCTATTTGCTTTGGGTAGCAGGGCTGTGGTTCATCGTGCTGCCGCTCATGACTCTGGTTCACGAACTGAGCCACGCCCTTGCGGTACTCGTGCTCACCGATCACGAGGTCACCGTCCGTCTGGGCAACAGCGACAAGCAACTAAAACGGCGCTGGAACCGTTTGCAGTTCTGCATCGGCTGGGCTACCGGCTTTATCGGGACCTTCCATTACGCAGATGAAGGTGTTGCCCCCTATCGCAATCTGGCGATTCATCTCGCCGGTCCGCTGGCATCCCTGCTGCTGGCGCTTCTCGGTTGGGGCATCACCTCCCTGCGAGAAATCCCACTCTGGCTCGCCCGTGCCGGCAATGCAATGGCCATCGCTGCCTGCATCCAGTTTCTGATAACGATCCTTCCCATGCGCTATCCGCGTTGGTTGCCCGGCTACGGCGGCAAAAGCAGCGATGGCTGGCGCGCCCTGCACTCTCTGCATTAAAACTCTCTTTTTTCAACGCAGAAACGCAGAGGCGGAGAGAATGCAGAGATTTCTTGAAAGGAAAAATCCCAATCAGAGGGGCCTATGTCGGATTCTCGCGCCACATTTCAGGCAGATTTTGATCGCATCGCCCTCCTGCCCGAGCCTGCCTGGGACCACAACGGGCACTATCATAACTTCCTCCTGCGCCAGCTTCGCCCGGGCGAACGCGCGCTGGATGTAGGCTGCGGTACAGGCGCCTTTTCGCGCCGCCTGGCTGAGCGCTTCGATTCGGTCCTGGGATTGGACCTCTCGCCGCAGATGATTCGACTCGCACGGGAGCGCTCCCGCGCTTACCCCAACATCGAATTTCGCATTGCCGATGTGCTGGCGGAAGCCCTGCCCGGCGCGCATTTCGATGCTATCGTTTCCATCGCTACACTGCACCACCTTCCCCTGCCCGAAATCCTGCCCCGGTTGGCACACACCCTCAAGCCAGGCGGCACGCTGGCGGTATTGGACCTCTTCGAGACCGTGACACTGGGCGAAATCCTCGCTGGCGCGCTCGCCATGCCGGCGAGTGCGCTGCTCGGACTTCTGCACAACAGGCGCTTGAGGGCTTCGGCGGAAGCGCGCGCCGCCTGGGATGAACATGGGCAGCACGAACGCTACCTTACCGTCACCCAGGTACGCGAGACCTGTCGGGAGCTGTTACCCGGCGCACAGGTACGCCATCATCTGTTCTGGCGCTACTCCCTTGTCTGGACCAGACCAGGATAACCTGTCATCAACGAAACTAAGGAGATTTCCAATGGACCCACAATTGATCGGCATGTGCGGCGCCTATTGCGGTGACTGCGCCTGGAAAGAACCCATGCACTGTCCCGGTTGCCTTGCCTCCCGCAGCCGTATGTTCTGGGGCGTCTGCGAGGTTGCCCGTTGCGCCCTCGAACGCGATTTGCCGCACTGTGGCTTCTGCGCCGACCTCCCCTGCGCCAGGCTCCAGAGCTTCTTCGACGATCCCGAGCACGGTGATAACGGAGAACGTCTTGCCAACCTGCAAGCCTGGGCGCGCGGCGAATACACCTTCACGGCGCTTACCAAAAAGACTTCCCCGGCAACTGAACCATGAAGCAATCTCCGTGGAGCAAAATACCCGGCATTCTGGGAATCCTGCTCCTGGGCGTGCTCATTGGCGCCATCGGGTTAACGCTTTTGGCTCGCAATATTCCCGAGATACGCTATTCCCTCCTCCAAGGCGCTGACCTGCAAGGTCCCCAGGCACAGATTGACGCCTTTGTGCAAGCGCTCCTGCGGGGGGATGCCGCCGCCGCAACCGAGCTCTGGGAGGTAAGCGAGACCTGGGCGGAACGTGGCATGGATGACCGGCGCGACACCGTCATTGCCGACCTGCTGCAAGCCGATATTGCCGCCGCCTACCAGATTACGAACGTTGAATGGTGGCGCACCTGCTGTGAGCCCGGCGTCACCTGCGATTCCCGTGGCGCGGGTGGAGCACGCATCATGGTGCAGTTCATGCAAGGGGAGCTTCCACTCACCTACATGTTTGATGTCTTCGCCCGCGAACAGCCTTACTTCGGCGCCGCTATAGGCTACCCGCCCCGCGATTGGGTCATCCGCGATATCTACCCGCGCGGCGACAACCCCCTGTTCTGGAACCTGGTTTACGAACCTGACATCCATCAGGTGCAATCAGCGCCCTGATAGCCGGGGCGTCGCCTAAAGAGCCCTCACCCTGCCGCGCTCCCTCCCGCGATGGGCTTACCGCCGTATCCATCTACACCGTTATACTGAGCGCTTCTGCATCCAATTCTCTACCCGTCCTCTGCGCCGTTGAGTTACCCCCTGTCCGATTCATTCCGCTTCGCCTCTTCCGCGCCTAGCTATATAATCAAATTGTGTACTTCTGCTGACCACCAGCATCCGCGCGCCCTTTCGTTAACGCACACTAGGAGGATTCGCCTGTGAACACACCTGCTGCTTCCATGGGAAAAGCCACGCCGTCGCGCGATCCCAATCTCGTTGCCATCGCCTGGGTATTGACCCTGCTCGCCTCCCCGCTGAGCGATATCCTGCAATTCGAGTTCACCGGCGCCGTACCCGCGGCCCTGACATGGATCAAAGCCATCTTCCTCGGCGCCTTCATCCTCCGTAGCCGGTTGGGACAGCCTCTCAAAGCTCTCGCCCCCTATGCCACCATCCTCCTGGCGCTCGTCGCCTGGACCGGCGCGAGCAACTGGCTCGCGCAATCACCCGCCTGGGCAACGTGGCAAGCTCGCCAATCCTTCAGCACAGCCGTGCTCGCCCTGCAGCTTTTCGAAACTCTCGGTGCCCTGGCGATGCTCGGATTGCTTTTCCTGCTTCGCAAACGCCGGCAGAACTTTTTCCTCGTTTGGGGCGACCGCCCCGCCATGAGCGCGCCCCTCAAAATCCTCGGCGAGAAAGTCCCGGAGCCGCTGTGGCGCTTCGGAGTGATCTTCACCCTCGTCGTCATCGTCGCCCAGGTCTTCATGTTTATCCTCCCGCTCGCACCCACCGCCGACCTTTTGCGCAAGCTCTTCCCTCTCATCCCCCTCATCCTGCTACTTGCCGCTTCCAATGGCTTCACCGAGGAACTTCTGCACCGCGCCGCGCCGCTCTCCACCCTCATCGAAGTTGTCGGCAAATCCCATGCCATCTGGATGGCTGCGGTGACCTTCGGACTGGCGCACTACATCGGCGGTGTGCCTTCCGGCATCCCCGGCACCCTCATCACCGCCTTTCTCGGTTGGTTCTTCGGCAGATGCATGGCCGATTCCCGCGGTTTCTTCTGGCCCTGGCTCTTCCATGCCCTTCAGGACATCCTGCCCTTCGCCATGATGGCGCTGGCGGCGCTATGAACCGCGATGCATTCATACAGCTGGCTCACATGTGCAGGCACCCTCGCCGCGAAGGGGCTGAACCATGAACGCAGCCTTTGACGCCTACAACCTCCCGATCTCCAGCCTGGTTCCCTTCTACAAGCGCCTTACCCGCGTCATCACCTATGCCGATGGCATGACCACCTCCCTGGGGATCATCTACTGGGGACGGGTTGAGTACCTCGACGCCATTGCCGCAGCCCTGCCGCGCCTCCTCGAGACAGGCGCGGCGCGTTTCAGCGACCTCCACGCAGCGCTGCGCACCCCCGCGCGCGCCCGTAAATTCGCGGCGCAAACCGGCATACCTGATTCGGTTCTGCGCATCCTCCGACACGATATCGAACTTTGGCTGCCCATAGCCGTGCCCCTGGAAGCGCTTGCCCGGTCACCCGCAAGCGCCGCAGCGCTGCAGGCGCTCGCCCAAGCCGGGTACGCCGACCAGTTAGCCGTCATCTCCGCCGGGCAAATCCCCGTTCAACGGAAGGCCCTGACGCAGCAGGCTGGTCTTGATCCCGCAGCCATCAATGAATGCGTCAAACGCTGCGACGCCTTCCGCACCGGCAAAAACCTGGAGCACATTCGCGCCCACCTTTATTACGCGATGGGCCTCGATACCTGGCAAAAGTGGGCG
>JAFGFB010000165.1 GCA_016931315.1 Anaerolineae bacterium | reverse complement strand
GTCAAAGCCATCAACGAGCCCAAACGCATTGCCTGCGGCGCGCCCGATCTGGCAATCCTCAAGGAGGGGTTGCTGATCGGTCACATCGAAGCCAAAGATGTGGGCTCGCCACTCAACGAGGTGGAGCGCACGCCGCAGCTGCAACGCTACCGGGCCGCACTGCCCAATCTCATCCTCACCGACTATCTGCTGTTCCGCTGGTATGTGGATGGCGAGTTGCGCCGCAGCGAAAGCCTGGGGGCGGTGGACAGCGGCAAATTCAAGCCCGAGAAGAACGGCGTACAGCACGTCGCAGCACTGCTTGGCGATTTCCTGGTGCATACCCCCCAGCCCATCGCCACGCCCCGGGAGTTGGCCGAGCGCATGGCGCGCCTCACGCACCTCATTCGGGAGATCATCGTTGCGGCCTTCGAGATCGAGCAGGCCTCCGATCTGCTGCATGGCTGGCGCAGAGCTTTTGCCGAGGTGCTGGTGGCGGATCTCGATCAGCCGGAGAAGTTGGGCGAGTTTGCCGACATGTTCGCCCAGACGCTGGCTTACGGCCTGTTCTCCGCCCGCGTGGCCTCACCCCCTGACCCCCTCTCCAATGCTTGGCGAGGGGGAGTGAAGTTCAGCCGACAGGAGGCGCAGGGCCTCATCCCCAAAACGAATCCCTTTCTGCGGAGATTCTTCTTTTACATCACCGGACCCGACCTGGAGGATGAACCGTATGCCGGACTGGTCGAAGACCTGGTACAACTGCTCGCCTACACGGACATCGATGCGGTGCTGAGCGATTTCGGCAAGCGCACCCGGCAGGATGATCCCGTGGTCCACTTCTACGAGACCTTCCTCGCGGCCTACGACCCCCGGCTACGGGAGGCGCGCGGGGTCTATTACACACCGGCGCCAGTCGTCTCCTTCATCGTGCGCTCTGTGGATGCGCTGCTCAAATCGCGCTTTGGGCTGCCGATGGGCCTGGCGGATACCGCTAAGGTGACCGTGAAGAACACCGACCCCGGCTTGCGCGTGCAGGGCAAGGAGAAACAGGTCCGCAGAACCAAAGACGTGCACCGCGTTCTGGTGCTCGATCCCGCCACCGGCACGGCGACGTTCCTCTATACAGTCATAGATTTCATCCGCTCGCAGTTCATGGAGAGCGGCAACGCGGGGTTATGGTCGAGCTACGTGCGCGAGCACCTGTTGCCCCGGCTTTTCGGCTTCGAGTTATTGATGGCGCCCTACGCCGTAGCGCACTTCAAACTGGCGTTGCAGCTGGCGGGACACGATCTGCAACCGGAGCAGCGCGCCGCCTGGGCTTACGACTTCGCCAGCGACGAACGCATTCAGGTGTACCTGACCAACGCGCTCGAAGCGCCGCACACGGAAGCGGGCCTGCCGCTCTTCACGCAATTCGTGGCGGATGAGAGCGCCGCCGCCGATGCGGTGAAGCAGGCCCTGCCCATCATGGTGGTGATGGGGAATCCGCCGTATTCGGGACACTCGGCCAACAAGGGCGCGTGGATCGACGGTTTGCTCAAGGGCCAGCTGCCCAATGGGACGAAGGTGCGTGGCTATTACGAGGTAGATGGCAAACCGCTGGGTGAACGTAACCCCAAGTGGCTCCAAGACGACTATGTGAAATTCATCCGCTTTGGGCAGCACCGTATTGAGCAGACCGGAGCGGGAATATTGGCTTTCATCAGCAACAACGGCTACCTGGACAATCCCACTTTCCGGGGGATGCGGCAAAGCCTGCTGGAGACCTTCAGCGAGATCTACATCCTGGACCTGCACGGCAACGCGCGCAAGAAAGAGGTCGCGCCCGAGGGCGGCCCGGATGAGAACGTCTTCGATATCATGCAGGGCGTGGCGATTGGGCTGTTCGTGAAGGAGCCAGGGAAGGCGGGGCCAGCGAAGGTTTATCACGCAGATCTGTGGGGGAAACGAGAGAACAAGTACCGGCAGTTGGGGGATTTGGAGGTCGAAAGCGTCACGTGGGAGGTCCTCCAGCCGCAGACGCCGTTTTATCTGTTCACGCCGCAAGACATGGGTCTGCTGGAGGAGTATCAGGGCGGTCATAGGGTTCCCGACATTCTGATCCAAAACAGTATGGGAGTTACGACTGGCAGAGACGCTTTTGCTATTGCGTTTTCAAAACCGGAATTAGAACAGAGGCTAAGGGACTTATCTGGAACAATGCCAGACTCTGCGATCCGAGAGGTTTATGCTCTTCGAGATTCTTCCTCCTTTTCTCTCAAAGCTGCCAGAGAATGGAGTAGGGAATCTCAAATCACAGATCCTATTAACATATTAGATTATCGATGTTTTGATCAAAGATTTATGATTTATGCCTCCTCAATCCTTGCTAGAGATAGACGGGAGATCACCCAACACCAAATTGATAGAGATAACATTTCCCTGGTGGGATTTAGATCTATCCGCGAGTTCCCCTGGCTGCATACATTTGTCGCGAAACATGCGATAGCAAAAGAGTACATTAGCAGTCTTGATAATTGTTATACTTTCCCCCTCTACCTCTACCCCCCACCTACTGCTACCACCCTCTTCGACACCGCTGGACTTTCTCCCTGGCCGCCGGATCCCGCGCACGGCAATCGCGTGCCAAATCTCAGCCCGGAGTTTGTGCGGGCGATGGAGGAGCGGTTGGGCGCGGAGTTTCGACCTCACCCCCCGGCCCCCTCTCCAATTCTTGGAGAGGGGGAGGGGGAGCTATTGCGGATTGAGGAGCCGCGATGGGGTGAAGAGGATGAGCTGGCAGCAGGCGCCAGGCGCGCGGCGCCTGAATTGTGGGCGAAGTTGAAGCCTTTGGCACGCCAGATGCGCCATGAACCGACGCCGGCAGAGGATCTCCTGTGGCAAAGGCTGCGCAATCGCCAACTGGCAAACACTAAGTTCCGGCGCCAACATGTTATTGAGCGCTTCATCGTGGATTTCTATGCCGCTGAAGCACGCCTCGTGATTGAAGTTGACGGACCTATCCACGACTATACCCAGGGACAGGATGCCATCCGTCAGGAATACCTTGAGAGCCTCAGCCTTCGCGTCATCCGCTTCAGCAATGATCAGGTCCTGCACCACCTCGATGATGTCCTGGACCACATCGTCTCCCACCTGAGCTCTATCCGCACGCTCCAAGATGTGGAGCACAGCTATTCTCTGGTTCCCCCTCTCCAAGCATTGGAGAGGGGGTTAGGGGGTGAGGTCTTAACCCCAGCACCGGGGGGTGAGGTCTTCACTCCCGAGGACATTCTCCACTATATCTACGCCATTCTCCACAGCCCGACCTATCGCGCGCGTTACGCCGAGTTCCTGAAGATCGACTTTCCGCGCATTCCGCTGCCCTCGAATCCGGCGCAGTTTTGGTGCCTCGTCGCCCTGGGACGCGATCTTGTCGCCTTCCACCTGCTGGAGCACCCGCGCGTCAACGAGGTCATCACCCGCTACCCGATACCCGGCGACAACCGCGTAGAAAAAGGCCATCCGCAATACGCTGCCGGGCGCGTCTTTATCAATCCCACACAATACTTCGAAGGCGTACCAGAGGAGGTATGGGAATTTCAAATCGGCGGTTACCAGGTGTGCGACAAATGGCTCAAGGACCGCCGCGGCCGGCTGCTGACTTTCGATGATCTGCTGCACTACCAGAAAGTGGTGGTCGCGCTGAAGGAGACGATCGGGCTGATGGCGGAAATTGATGACGTCATCCCGGAATGGCCTATAGCCTAAGCTGATGCGGCCAGCCGGCTTTACCCTGAGTTGCGAAGAGTAAAGAGCTCGTCTACCAACGCACTTCGCTTGGGACCTACCGGTTCGGTTTCCAGAAGCCGAATGATCTCTATGCTTCGCTCTCTCGCTTTCCGAAAACCTTCACTCTGATAAAGCTCCCTCGCCCATGCCAGCGCCTGCTCATCCCATAATTGGAAAAGCTCGAGAGGCCCTTGTTCAACATACGCCTTGTCTTCCCAGCTTGGCCTTCGCCTCACTTCCAACGCTAGCGGCTCAGTTCCCAGTAGAGCCGGCAGCAGGTACAGATTCGACAACATCGCTCTGCGCAGTATCCTGGCCGCGTTCGCCCGATCATTTGACTGGTAGAGAGCCAATGCCCAACACAGCCAATGGAAAGGCTCGCCGATGTCATCAGGAAAGGTTTTCTCGAACCATTTGAAAGACCTCACAGCCCCAGGAACGTCGCCCAGGAGCAAATACATGGGCCCGATCACATAGCGTTTCCCAGAACCATCGCTAATATAGCGAAACTTCTTGAATTCCTTCTGCAAAGCCGCTTCGTAGCGCTTGATCCGTTCCTTGAGTTTGCGAGGATCCGTTTGGAATTGGAACATGTCACCTCCCCGTAGGTATGAACAGCGCGGCGCAGCGCGGAACCACGGTGTAGACGCCAGATATCCGACAGCAAATCTTCCGTGTGACAGGCACAGATCGTTCCCCGCACCCACTCT
>JAFGFB010000164.1 GCA_016931315.1 Anaerolineae bacterium | reverse complement strand
TCGGTAGAAATATACTCATCTTTGAGGCGGTTGGCTTCGGTACCGGCGAGCTCAATCGCGCGGTTGACGCGGGGGGTGCTGAAGACTTGTTGGCGCCCACCCGCGCCGTAAATGCCGGGGCGCGAGGTAGCCCGCAATATTCCATCCAGCTGCTCAGCCAACAGCGACGGCTCTACACCCATATCGGTCAGAATCTCCGGCACCATTCCTTCCGGCTGATTCACCAGCGCCAGCAATAGATGTTCCACATCTACCTGGCTATGTCCGTAATGGGTCATCAATTCCACTGCGCGGCGCGCGGCTTCTTGCGCCCTTTCGGTAAAGCGGTCAAAACGCATCATAGAACACCCCTCAAATTGCCTTGCCTAGAAGTGGCATTGAAGCCGGTCAGGCGCCAGCGCCTCATGATTCAATGCCGGTCATCCATCTTTCGTCATAATGTGTAGCGCCGTCAAAGCCGCCTGCGCCGCCGCCTGTTCAGCCACGCGCTTGCTGGAGCCGACCCCCTCGCCCACCACATGGTCCTCCAGGAGTACCTGTGCGGTGAAAACCTTGGCATGATCGGGACCACTATCCCCTGAAATGCGATAGTTGGGCGTGATCCCAGTTTCTGCCTGAATCCATTCCTGGAAACGTGATTTCGCATCGAGATAGGACTCCGCTGCCAGAATCTTCTCCGCTTCACAAGAGAACCAGGGAGCCAGGCGCTCCCAAACACAGTCGAGACCACCATCCAGATAGAGCGCCCCTACAACGGCTTCTAATGTGTCGCAGAGATTGGCAGAGCGCTTACGGCCGCCGCTCTCCTCCTCACCATGGCCCAGGCGCAATGCCCTATCCAACCCCAGGTCAAGCGCCAGATGCGCTAGGGAGGTCGTGCGCACGAGGGTGGCGCGCATGCGTGTGAGGGGGCCCTCAGGGAAGTCGGGATGCTGGTCAAAGAGCCAGGCCGCAACGAGGAAATCGAGCACCGCGTCGCCGAGGAATTCCAGCCGTTGGTTGTGCTGTTCTGCGCTGCCCTGTTCGGGATGCTCGTGCGCATACGAAGGGTGCGTCAATGCCAGGGTCAGCAGCTCAGGACGGCGAAAGGTGTAACCAAGGCGGTCCTGCACGACGTTCAAAACAGCGTTATTTTCTAACATGCACCTATCATTTACCATGTGACTTCATCTGCCATTATAGCACAATTATGGGGGAGGTTTCAAAGTCGGGGCGCGTTAGAAAGGTAATTTTGTGCGGTGGAGCGCAGCCCCACCGCACAAAATGCCTCAAAGGAAGGTCTTGGCGTGACAGTGGCTTGTTTTTGTCCCGAACTTGAAATCGACCCGCACGTTAGGGACAGACGACAGGTCGGCGTGGAAATTGGGGGAGGTTGTGCAAACAGACGAAGAGGATCTTTTTTATGTGTTTTGGGGTCCCGCTTCGCGGGACCCCAAAACACATTTCAGGGAGGCGGGTGAGAAACGCGCGCAATTCCGGCTTATTGTTGGGCGCCCAGTGCTTGCAAATCGCGCTGCGCTGTCGCTGCCATCTGCAGGGCACCGGCGACCTGACGGTTGCCAGGTTGAGCAGATGCGACCGACTGCAGCGCCGTCATCTGACGGGACACTGCACCGACCGCAGCCGACTTTCCACCCCAGGCTTCAGGTTCCGCAGCAATTTCGCCCGCTGCCATCGCAATCTCGGCGACCAGTTCTGGCGGGACTTCAGCACGGCGCGCTGCAAGGCGCTGCGCTGAGGCAGCGCGCCGGTTGAGCAACTGCAACTCCAGCGCGGGACGTTGTGCCGCCGGCAGCAAGGCCAGACTGCGCGCCTCAATCGCCTGCGCGACGGGGTAAAGACCATCACCGGGCACACTGCGCCACAATAGCCAGGATGTGCCAACGAATGCTATCGCTAACACCGCCACAGCCCGGACCAGCACGCGGAAGAAGGGCGCCCCATACCACGGGGAACGCGCTGGCGCCGCCTGCGCCAGGGCTACCTGCGCCTGCGCGTTCTGCCAGATGCGCGTCCGCGCCTCCCCAGCAACGCGCGGGTTTCCCAGGCCCCGCAAGGTGGATGCCAGTTGCATCAATTCATCGGTATCTTTCACGCTCAACCTACCCCTTCTCATCCCGATCATAGAACTGCGCCTGCTGCGTCATGATCTCGCGCAGTTTGCGCAGCGCCCGGTATAGCATACTCTTCACCGCGTTGGGATTGCTGTTAACCACCAACGCCAGTTCCTGGTTGCTCAGATTGGAGGCAAAGCGCAATAAAACCAGCTCGCGTTCTGCCGGGGTGAGATATCCCAGAGCTTGCAGCAACTCGTGATATTCATCGCGGGTTGCCGCGTGCTGCCCCTCTGCAGATTCGGCGCCGACCAGGAAGTCTTCAATCGCTTCTGAAAGTGCTACCGTCTGGGCCTCGCGGCGTTTGTTCCGCCGCCAGTGGTCCACAAGCCGCGCACGGGCGATGCGGAACAGCCAAGCACTGAAAGGCACGCCCAGATCCTCATAACGCACGATGGCAGTGAGCATCTGGGCGAAAACTTCAGCGCTCAAATCCTCAGCCGTCTCGTGGCTGCCGGTCCGGTAGAGCATGTAACGATAGATGGCATCCACGTAGCGCTCGTAGAGCTGCCCAAGCGCTGCCCGGTCACCCTGACGAGCCTGTTGAATCACCTGTGCTTCGTTATATGTTTCGGTTTGAGGACCCATGCGCACACCAATTACGATTGTTTGGTCCTCTACATTATAGAACGAATAAGGTACCCGTCCAGTGACGGGCAATTTGGGGTGAAGGGCAGATTTTTGAAGAAAAGCCAGCGAGGTTTTGCGAGCAGACGAAGAGGGTTTCCTTTTTTTGTTTTTTGGGCGCGCTAACGTAAGTTTTGTGCAAATAGTAGCGAAAAGGGCTAAATCGGCGCAAAAACACAACTTTTGAACAAGGGCAATACCAATTGGTG
>JAFGFB010000163.1 GCA_016931315.1 Anaerolineae bacterium | reverse complement strand
CGTATCGCCGGGGCCGCATTGGATGTGTTCTGGTTCGAACCCTTACCCGCAAACCACCCGTTATTGAGCCTTGACAATGTGACGCTGACTCCACATCTGGCCGGTGCCGCACGGGAAGTAACCGAACACCATTCTCGGATGATCGTGGATGATGTATTGGCCTGGCTGGATGGGCGCCGCCCACTACACCTGGCAAATCCGCAGATCTGGGAGCGAGATTAGGGTTCCCCCTCACGTCGGCGCCGTCAGTGGCCGCCCTCCGTCTGGAGCTGGCCTGACCACCACGGTAGTGCGGCGGCACATTCTGCTACACCTTCAGCATCACGACCGCGCCTCGCTGCTGGCAGGCAAACTGCACGCCGTCTTGCAACGCGCTTACCTCAAAGGGCGCGATCTGTACGATCTACTATTGTATATACTACCCCGCGCCGCGCGCCGTTGACACTGCCGTCGAAACATAGTATATTTGCAACAGGCGCCCTGCCGTGCGCCCATAGCCCCTGCTAGAATTTTCGATGGGCAAAGGATAAGCCCGTATCTCACCAATTCCGGCACAAAAGAGAGGCCCTGATGCACAGTTGGCTCTATGCACTCATTACCGTATTTGGGTGGGGGACCTGGCTGGCGCCATCCCAAAGGGTCAAGTTCCCCAATCAACAGATCAAGAATCTGTATGTGGCGGGCGCCAACCTCGTCATCGCGACGGTGGTGGCGTTGCTGCAGGGCAGCGTCAGGACGGTGACTGGCGCGATGTTCTGGTTAACCTTTGGCGGAGGCCTGATCTGGGCTGTTGGCGGCTTAGCCGCCTTCACAGGTACGGCCAAACTAGGCATGGCTAAAGCCTTTGGCATCTGGGCGCCCCTCAACATTGCGGTCAGCCTGATCTGGGGCGCACTGTTGTTTGATGAGTTCATCAACCTGGGCGGCGGCGCCATCGTCCTGCTCAGCCTCGCAATCCTGACCATCCTCACTGGCGTAGTGCTAATCATTCTCGCCAAGGGCAGCGATGAGGAAACGCAAGACAAGAGGGAATTTCGGTTGGGTCTCCTGGGGGCAATTGGAGCGGGCATCCTGTGGGGCAGCTATTTCATTCCGGTCAAGATTTCCGGCGTATCGGCTTGGGCGGGAGCTTTCCCGATGGCGCTGGGCATGGCTGCCGGAAGCGCGCTATTGGCAGCGCTATCACGCCAGAATTGGAAGCTGGCCTCGATAAGTGATGCGGGTCGCGCCTGTTTGACGGGCGCATTGTGGAGTCTGGGAAACTACGGAATGCTGCTCCTTGTCGGGGTCATCGGCGCGGGGAAAGGCTTCACGATCTCACAGTTATCGGTAGTCGTGAGCGCCCTTATCGGCATCTACTGGCTACATGAACCTGCACCCCGAAGCCGCGCCGCACGGTTGACCTTTATCGGCTGCGTTTTGGCAATGCTGGGAGGCATCGTGCTGGGCAACCTCAAGTGAGGTGTTATACAATCACTAATTCACCCTATACCCCCGGCTAGATTGAACATTGTGAGACACTTGAGTGTATGATATGTGTACGTAGGGAGACGCAGCTCTACTGCGCTTCCATGGCTGCTGGAGGATGCGCATGTCGGTGTGGAAGTTCCTGGTACGACGAGCGATTTTTATGATGCTCACATTTGTGATCATCACGGCGGTGCTCTACGGAGTGCTAATGCTGGCACCTGTGGAAGCCAGAGCAACCCTATACCTGCCGCGAACCGATTACGGCGTTTCCTACACGATGCTCCGCGGCATCATCGAAGATCACGGCTTGGATGACCCCTATCCCGTGCAGTATGTGCGGTGGTTGGGCAAATTGCTGCGCGGCGACTGGGGCTGGAGCCCAGCACTGCGCGATGATGTGCTGACCGCGCTGCTCCGCCGCACGCCAGTGACGGCGGAATTGACGTTGTGGTCGGTCCTGGTATTCATCCCCTTCGGCATTCTGAGTGGAGCCATGGCGGCGTGGCAACGTGGGCGTACGTCCGATCACGGTTTTCGCCTGCTCGCCTTCATCGGCACATCCATCCCACCGTTTATCCTGGGGCTGATGCTGCTAGCAATCTTCTATGTGGGCTTACGCTGGTTCCCGGTGGGGCGGTTGACCCTGTCCAGCGAATTGCTGGTGAAATCAGCCGAATTCAGAACCATCACGGGGTTGCTGGTGGTAGATGGTCTGCTCAACGGCCGCCCGGATATCACCCTTGATGCGCTACGCCACCTAGTTTTGCCGGTCTTCACCCTCAGCCTGGCACACTGGGCCACCCTAGGCCGGGTGACGCGGGCAGCGATGCTCGAGGAGATACACAAGGACTACATCAGTACGGCGCGCGGCAAAGGTTTGTCGTGGCGGCAGGCGCTCTGGCGTCATGCGCTGCGCAACGCCATGCTCCCCGCGTTGAACAGCGCCGCGCTTTCAGCGGCTTCATTGGTGACGGGGGTATTCGTGGTGGAAGTGATTTTCGCATTGCCTGGCGTTTCCGCACCACTCAGCATCAGTACGCGCACCGCCTCGACGCTGATTCCCGATATCACGACGACGATGGGCTTCTCGGTCTACGGGATTCTGTTGGTGCTGCCACTGATGTTCATCCTGGACGTGCTCCAAATGCTCATTGATCCTCGTCTGCGGGAAGAGGTGCTGTTATGAGGCGCCTGCGGCATTTCTTCGCCATCCGGCTGAACTGGGTGGCACTGATCATTGTGATCCTCTTCGTCGCCGTTGCGCTGGCAGCCCCCTGGCTCGCGCCGCCCAATGACCCGACCCAGCCCACGTCATACCGCTATGTGGAAGGGATAACGCAAGTACCGCCACTGCCGCCCGGTCCGGGGGTCCCCCTGGGCACGGTGGCGTATTTGATGGACACTCCCGACGGGCGGGAGTTGTTACACTTTGATATTTACCATTCGTTGATCTGGGGGACCCGCGCCGTATTGCGCTTTGGCTTACTCACGGCGTTGGCTGCCGCTTTGCTGGGGACGTTCGTTGGCGCAATCAGCGGCTATGTAGGCAGCATGCTCCACTTCGTGCTGATGCGCATCACAGATGCGTTTTTGGCTTTTCCGGTGATAGCGGGGGTATGGCTCTTTCACGTGCTCATGCAGACGACTAACCTGATGCTGTTCGACTATAACAGCCTGGTTCCGATCAAGATTCCTGCCACCTTCTTTCAACAACTGGTGCTGGGATTGGGGCTTGACCCCGTGATGCTGACGTTGATTCTGTTTTCCTGGATGGGCTATGCCCGCTTGACCAACGCCAGGATTGCCAGCCTAAGAAATGCGGAATATGTAGAAGCCGCCATCGTGATGGGGCAGCGTCCCTTGCGCATCATCTTCCGCCACATACTGCCCAATGCCATAGCGCCGGCGATTGTGCTGCTCGCGCGGGATGTGGGCGGGATGGTCGTTTTGCAGACCGCCTTCGCCTTCATCGGCGTCTGCGGTACCGTAAACAGCACCGCCATCCCCGAATGGTCGCGCGTGCTTATGATGGGACGAAACTGGATTATCGGGCAGAACGGCAATCCCTTCCAGTATTGGTGGCTTTATCTTCCGGTAACGGTAGCGCTAATTCTCTTCGGCATCGGATGGAACCTGCTCGGAGATGGGTTAAACCTGACACTCAACCCGCACGAAATGACGCACAAACATTTCGATCAATGATTGGTTTCTGCTCGCCGGTTACCGCAACCCAAGAGGTGAAATAGATCAGGTGCGGGTAGGACCCGCGGGTATCCTCGCGATAGAGGGCAAGGGGCAGAATTTTCTGCGATGGTGATGATTGGTGACGGGACAAATGCGATAGCTACGGAAATCTGGCAGATAATGCAGCGTCAATCGCCGATGAGCAATATAACCGTGAACATGCTCGCGACACTACTCCCGTTGAATCACGCAGTCATCACTGCTGCCATGAAAAGTGACCTGGCAGGTAAGGCGCCCGAACATGTAGCCGAATTGATTCGCAGGGATCATGAATACCGTCAAAGAGCGCGTGAAGAGAGAGCAAAGATCTCTCAACACCGTCGCCCCCGACCAAAACTGTGAGCCCCCCCGGAACTCTTCTGCCGGCCATGCATCATCCCGACTGGCGCGGCGCGCCCTTGGTACGCCCCATCCAGTCCAGGTTCCCTAACTCACCGAAGTGTTCCTTGAAGATGCGATAATACAGCAATTCCTCTTTAGTGTTGAGCTCCCATCCGTTGGGTAGCTGCCGTTCGCGCAGAAAATCCATATCGCTGATGTTTTCAGAGGCATGCTGCGCGAGCAAATCACCCAAACCCGTGCCCTGCCAGAACTTGGCTTTCCGCCGCCAAAGCACCGCCTCGGGCAGAAGACCCACCAGCGCCTGCCGCAGAATCCACTTTTCGGTGATACAATTGCTGCGGCGCAACTTGAGCCGAGATGGAATCCGCGCAGCAACCGCCACCACTTCAGCGTCCAGGAACGGCACATGCACCACCAAACCATGCGCAGCCGCACTGCGATCCACACGTTGCAATGCGGTATTATGCAAACATTGGGGAAGCTTCTGCAATTCCCCGGTCAACTGCTCCGGTGGCAGCTCGCGCAGATAGCGATAGCCAGCGAAGAGTTCATCCGCGCCCTCACCCGAGAAGGCCGTGTTGACAAAATCCGCAGCCACCTCTGCAACCAGATAATTGGTGATCGCCGAACGCACCAACAGCGCATCAAATGACTCCAGATGATAGATCGTTGCGGGTAATGCGGCAAGAACTTGCGGGAATGTGACCGTGACCGTGTGATGTGTGGTGTGCAAAAAATCAGCGGCGTCTTGGGCATACTTCAAATCCGGCGCCCCCGCAAGTCCGGCAGCAAAAGTGTGCAACGTTTGCACATGGGGACGCGCCAGCGCGACGATGGCGCTGGAATCCACCCCGCCGGAAAGCCAGGCGCCCATCTCAGCACCTTCGATATGGCGGCATACAGCGCGTTCAAGACGTAGACGCAAATCCAGCAATATCGCCGTCGTATCTGCAGGCGCTGCACAAGCAGTTTTCTGCGGCGCGTAAACGTGGAGTCCAGTGCCCGGAGTATACCAGGCGCCGGGAGGAAATTCGTGAATATCGGAGGTCGCTTCTAGCAACGCTTTAACCTCTGAGGCAAAACATAGCTGCGCGCTATCGGTATACCCGTAATAGAGCGGGCAAATGCCCAAGGGGTCTCGAGCCAGGAACAATGTCTGACGCGCTTGAGCCATCGCTAGCGCAAAGGGGGCGCGTGCATGTTCCAGCCGCTGGGGATCTGGCAACGGGGGGCGTTGCCCATCCCACGCCGCCCGCTGGCGCAGAGTACGCGATATGGGGACGACCTGTGCCTGGGGCCATACCGCGCCCAGCGTAATCCCATCGCGCTCCACAATCTTCGAGCCGGCGGCGCCGCGATGGCTGATCCGACCCAACATCCGGGTAACGGTTTGAGGATTTTGATCTACGATACCTGCAATTCCTGCCATAATACTCCTTGTATAAAATATCTCTAACAACTACTTACACATTAACAACCGCAGGGCGTACTTGCGGGAATCGGGTACCCCGGTGACAAT
>JAFGFB010000162.1 GCA_016931315.1 Anaerolineae bacterium | reverse complement strand
CCTGTGGCTCAATTGGATAGAGCGTTTGGTTGCGGACCAAAAGGTTTCAGGTTCAAGTCCTGACAGGGGTACACACAGCGCCGGAATTTGATTCCGGCGCTGTGCTTTTTTCTGCGAGAACTCTCTTAGGGCAGCAATGCGATGGTCTCGATTTCCACCAGCCCGCCCAAGGGCAGCGCTGCGACCGCCACGGTGGAACGCGCAGGTGGGGTGTCGGGAAAATATTCTCCGTAGATAGCATTGACGGCCTTGAAATTCACCATATCGGTGAGGAAGATGGTTGTCTTGACCACATGGGCAAAGTCAGTTCCGGCGGCTTCCAACACCGCTTGAATATTCTTCATCACCTGGCGGGCCTGGCTTTCCACATCCGGTCCGGCGAGAACGCCGGTCTCCGGTATCAAACCCAACTGCCCGGATGTAAAAACCAGCTGCCCGGTACTGATGCCCTGTGAATAGGGTCCAAGGGCCTTAGGGGCTTGAACGGTCGCGATTCCAGTCTTCATGAATACCCTCCTTTGATAATAGTAACGTGCGATTGTCACTTCGCTGATGGACTAGGCGCCATCATGACGCTCCCGCCAATAGGGTGAGAGCTTGAGTATGGCCCTTCGTGCAAAAGGGCGCGCCAGGGGCATGAAATAACGTCGCCATCCCAGCAATGCTGCTACCTCATTTACAATCTCATTATAGCTCGCGCGTTGATAGTGGAGCAAGCGTTGGCTTTCCTCCGTATCGAGCCAATCCGTGCAATACTCTTCTGTGGTGAATGCCTCTGCGGGCAATGTCCCGATGCCCATCGCTGTCAGCAGCCCTCCCAAATACTCGCCATACGTTATCTGGCAGGTTGGACCGCCGCCGATGAGCCATAGCCGTCCCCATATCGCCTCGCACTGCAGCGCATTCGTGAGCGCCAGGCCCAAATCATACGGGTGTATGACCTCGAACCGTGTATCGGGGCGAATCTCAAACATGATGGGATGGGCTTTGCGCAGCGCGATATGCGGCACATCTGAGAACCGGAAAATCGCCCACTTTAGCTGCGAGGCTTTGACCATTGCCTCACAGGCAATCTTGTGCTCCGTGTAAGGATCGGTGGCGATGACTGGGTCTGTCACCCGACGGGGTGGGGGCAGGTGGCGTGTGGGACCAAAGAGGTCGAACGAAGAAGCCAGAGTAAACCTGGGCGGCTTGGGTTGCGCCTCAGCCGCCGTCAGCAGGTTGTGCGTCCCTTCGACATTGACCTGACGTGCCAGCTCCGGTTCGGCATTGCTCTGCGGCGGGATGACGGCAGCTAAATGGATGATGGCGTCTTGTCCGCTTACGGCACGAGCAATCAAATCCGCATCTCGCACGTCGCCCCACAGCACCTCGAAGCGCTGCCCGTGCCGTCTTTTGAGACGCTCGGCAACGGCTTCAGTCTTGGGTTGACGTAGATCGAGACACCGCACTTCATGGTCCTGCTTCAGTAATTCTTCCAGAGTATGGGAGCCGATGTGACCGAAGGCGCCAGTGAGTAGAACTTTCATGTTTGATAGACCTCTGGGAAGTAGATATTTAATCAGGCTGATTGGGCTAAGGGTGCGCCCTGAGCGCTCCACCGGGGATCGCGAACCCACCACGCCATCAATATGCAGGCGAGTATCCCTATTCCCGCACTAATGATAAACACAGAGCTGTAGCTGTTTCTGGCGAGAAAACCCCCTAATAGCGGGGCGACCAATCCCGCAATGCCGGTGATGGTATTGGAAAGTCCCAGGTAGGTCGGCCGACGCTCAGCGTTGGAGAATTCCATGACCACCATGATGCCCGAAACGAAGAGCGCGCTTGCGCCAATGCCATTGAGCACGAATACGGCGTAACTCCATCCCGGTGAAGGCGCCAGCCAGGCGAGAATGAAGCTCAGGACGCTGGCTGCGCCGCCAAAGACCAGATTGCGCACGTGCCCAAAGCGATCGGCGAGAAAGCCGAAGAGTAAATTCCCTGTAGCTTGCCCTGCCAGTATGGCCAGCGTGTAATAACCGGCGGCGCTATCCCTTAAATTCCAACGTTGAATGGCTGAAATCGCCAGAAAACTGCCACCCATGCCGGCTAACGCCAGGCACAGCCGGGCAATCATGAAGTGGGTAAAGTTGTGATCCTGCTTGATAATCTCTGGCAGTCGCTTCCAGAACTCTTTCTGGCTGGGCCGGGGTGTGGTTACCGGCTGTGGGGGTTCGCGCACCAGAGCCAGAAAAACCCAGCTGACGCCGATGAAGAGTGCTGCAAGCACGAAGCAATAGAAGAAATTCATAGGATAATCCACGCTTGCTAATAGACGGGCGCTTAGTCCTGCCGCTACGAAGCCCCCTAGAGTTCCCAGCGCATTGGTGAGGCCAAAGAAGCGCCCGCGACGCCGAAGTGGAATGATCTTGGCGATCATGTCTTGCCATGAGACAGCAACAGTGCCGGCGCCGATGACGTGCCAGGTAAGCGCTACAAGGGCAATCACCAGTGCCCAACTGGCATGGCGCAACGCCAACAGTGGCGCCACTGCCAGCAGTACGATGGGGACGCGCTCCAGTAACAATCCCAGGTTCACGACCATGGCTTTTTTGCGCGGCAAACGTTCGACTGCGCTGGCAGTGAAGAGCTGGGGGAGGAACCAACCCGCTTGTGCGATCGCTGCCATCAGTCCTACCGCGCGTGGGTCGGGAGTCAGTTTGCTGATGAAAAGTGCGAGAATGGTGCCGGTAGACATAAACGTCATACCGAGCCAGAAGCTCACGCCATCGAGGAGGTTGACCCAGAAATTCCAGGGGAAAAAACGCTCGACTTCGGTAGCAACTTCAGCATCATTGAGCACTGGAAAATGTCGGTCGAGTTCCAGTAGATGACGCAGAAGGCGGATTCTATTCAGCATGGTTCTCCGGTTTAGCCTTTAGCGGTGGTGGCTGTGATAGCAAGCGTTTGCTGGCTGGCTATCTTGTCCCCAGTTACGTTTTAGCATAGCCTGATAGCTTGTCAAGCTAACTAATATCGCTTTTACTTGTTCTGCTTCGTGGTACAATGAGATTGGGTAGTCGAATGCCCTCTATCCGGAGCCTGTTTGGGGAGAGTATAAGCAATTTATGGCTGATGGTACGCAGATTATGATAGACGATCTGGATGCGTTGATGCGCGTTCTGCCACCGGATATCCAGGCAAGTCTGGATAAAACTGGCCGTCGCGATGACTTATTGGAGGTGATTCTCGATTTGGGACGTGTGCCCACGGCTCGCTATACTGATGCGGAGGTCGTGCTGCGCGAGGCGGAGGTGCTGCAAAGCGAGCTCACCTCTGTAGTAGAGCGGCTTGGTGATTTTGACGCGGATAACCGCGCCGGTATTGCGCGCACCTTGCATCGTATCGCTGCTATCCGCAACCGGCGTGGTGACGTGGTAGGGCTGACGTGTCGCGTGGGGCGGGCTGTTTATGGAACCATTGAGATCATCAAGGACCTGATTACCTCGGGGAAGAGCGTGCTGTTGTTAGGGCGTCCCGGTGTGGGCAAGACCACCATGTTGCGCGAGGCCGCCCGGGTCTTGGCTGAGACCAGGCGTGTGGTGATTGTGGACACGTCCAACGAAATCGGCGGTGATGGTGATATTCCCCATCCGGCGGTAGGGCGTGCGCGGCGGATGCAGGTGGCGTTGCCCACCTTACAGCACGAGGTGATGATTGAGGCGGTCGAGAATCACAACCCCGAAGTGATTGTGATTGATGAAATCGGGCGGGAGCTGGAGGCGATGGCAGCACGTACAATCGCTGAACGCGGCGTGCAGCTTATCGCTACGGCGCACGGCAACACGCTCGACAATCTCTTGCTCAATCCAACCCTCTCTGACCTGGTGGGTGGCATTGAGAGCGTAACGCTTTCCGATGAGGAGGCCCGGCGCCGTGGAACTCAGAAGACGGTGCTGGAGCGCCGTGCCCCGCCGACTTTTGATATTCTCGTCGAGCTTCAGGCCCGTCAACAAGTCCTGGTACACGAGGATGTGGCAGAGTCGGTAGATGGACTTTTGCGGGGGCGCCCGCCTCGTGCGCAGCTGCGCTCGCGTGGCGATAACGGCAATATCCACAAGGATGCTGTTACCGCACACCTCACGGAAGAGGCCGTGGAACCTGTCATCTCGCGGGCGCTGCCGGTCAGCCGCACTTCTGATGTGCGGGTGAAGACCGTGCGGATTTTCCCCTACGGCATTGCTCGCAACCGTCTGGTCCGCGCGGTGCAGATGTTACAGGTGCCGGTAGAAATTGTGGATGACTTCGGCACTGCTGAAGTGTTGGTGACGACCAAGCAACATTACCGGCAGCGTCCCAAGATTGTGGTGGATGCTGAACGGCGCGGTGCGCCGGTTTATGTATTGCGGGCGAACACGTCGGCGCAGATGGAATCCTTCCTGGCTGAGCTGTTTCACATTTCCCTGGAGGGTGGAGAAGCCTTTGAGCGGGCCATGCGGGAAACCGAGGAAGCGATCAGACGTGTGGCCACGGGCACTGCCGTGATTGACCTCGCGCCACAGAACGCTTACATTCGCCGCTATCAACATGAGATGGCGCGTGAGGCGCATTTGTTTTCCGAGTCATTCGGCAAGGATCCTTACCGGCACGTGCGCATTTTGCGCGGAGAATGAGGAGCGATGACAAAGCGTGGCCTCTTCATTACTTTGGAGGGACCTGAGGGTAGCGGCAAGACAACTCAGGCAGGCTTGCTGCACGAGTGGCTGCTGGCTGAGGGTTATGATGTGCTGCGCACGCGTGAGCCTGGTGGTACGCGCATTGGCGAGCGGATTCGCGATGTGCTGCACAATCCAGAGCATACGGAGATGGTGGCGCAGGCTGAGATCCTGTTGTATTCGGCCGCGCGCGCCCAGCTGGTATCCGAACTCATTCTTCCGGCTTTAGCATCTGGGCGCTGTGTGCTCTGTGATCGTTACTTCGATAGCACCTATGCCTATCAGGGCTATGGCCGCGGCCTACCTCTGGGGGAATTGCGCGAGATCACGCGTTTTGCCACCAGAGGCTTGATTCCGGATGTGACGCTGTACCTGGACCTGGCGCCGGAAGTCGGTTTGCGGCGGCGTGTACAGGGAGGCGACGAGATCAACCGGCTTGACCGGGAGACATTGGCGTTTCACGCGCGGGTACATGCGGGCTACCTGGAATTGGTGCATCAGGAACCGGCGCGCTGGGTGCAGATAGATGCCAGCGGTTCGGTCCCGGAGATACAAACATGTTTGCGAGCGGAAATTGCAGCGCGTCTGGCGGCGTGGAAAGCTGCATAGGAGGTTTCAATCATGGAACAAAACCCCACTTTGTTGGATTGTGCTCACAGCATCATTGCGGTAGTTCCCCGGCTTTCACGACTGATGCGCAAAGACTTGCGCTTGCATAGTGAAGGTTTATTCACTGAGCCTCAATTTCGGGTCATGGCGCGTCTCTATCGTGAAGGGTCTCAGTGTCTATCTGAATTGGCTGATATGCAGGGCGTCTCACTGCCCACAATGTCCAAACTGGTGCAGGGATTGGAAGCCCGTGGTCTGGTGGGGCGTGAACGTGATGAGGTAGACCACCGGCGCATTGTGCTGGCGCTCACGCCGGTGGGCAGATCTTCCTATGAGGATCTGTTGCACTGCACCGAGCAGCACGTTGTGGACTGGATTAACACCATGACTGTTGAGGACCGTCTGCAAGTTATCCATGGCTTGGAACAATTGGATAGGCTTTTCTCGCAGGTAACGTTGACCAGCAGCTGTGAAGCGGAGGTTTCTGAAAGTTAGTTTTTGCCGGGCCAATAGACGGGAGACTGCTTCGGTGTGCCTGAAGGCCTGGGTGAGAGTTGTTTTTGAAAGGGGGCGGCGCTTATGCGTGTTGCAGTAGTACAAACAGACCCCCAGCTGGGTCGCACTGCTGAAAACCTGGCGGAGATTGTCGTCCGCCTGCGCGAGGCGGCATCGAATGGGGCGCAGCTTGTTGTTTTTCCAGAATGCGCCCTCTCCGGTTACGGTTTCTCCGATTTGGACTCGGCTTGTTGTGCTGCCGAACAAATCCCTGGACCGACGACTGAAAAGCTGGCGATCATCTGCGCGGAATTGGGCGTTTACACGGTGGTGGGCTTGCTGGAGCTGGACGCCGAAGCCGTATACAACGTGGCCATTCTCGTAGGTCCTGGGCAGCTGCTGGGGAGTTACCGCAAACTGCACTTGCCCTATTTGGGAGTGGATCGTTTCGCCACGCCAGGGGATCGCGGCTTTCAAGTGTGGCACACGCCTTTGGGCTGCATTGGCATAGCGATTTGCTATGATTTGCGTTTTCCGGAGGCATTGCGCGCCTTGGCCTTGCAGGGCGCGGAGATTATCGCCCTGCCGACCAACTGGCCCGAAACCTCGGAACTGATGCCCGATTTTGTGACTCGCACCCGTGCCCTGGAGAATCGCACCTATCTGCTCGCCTGTAACCGCGTTGGCGAAGAGAGCGGTTTTCGCTTCTTTGGCCGCAGTCAGGTCGTTGGCACAAGCGGCAAGGTCATGGTCGAGACGGGCGCCGATCCGGGAATCATCTACGCCGAAATCAACCCGGCGCGGGCACAGGAAAAACGCATCGTCATACGGGAAGGGGCCTTCGAGATGGATACCTTTGCCGACCGTCGCCCAGAGTGGTATGGCCCATTGCTGCGTGAAGCATAATGGATGAAGCATTCATTTTTGCCACAGGATAATAAGGAAATCACATGCCAAAGAACTATTTGATTGACATGGATGGGGTACTGGTCACCGGGAAGCAAATCATTCCTGGAGCCGATGCTTTTATCGCGCGGTTGGAGGAGCGTGGCGCAAAATATCTCGTGCTCACTAACAATCCGTTGCGAACGCCGCGCGACCTCTCACATCGCCTGGGTCTCACGGGCTTGACGATTCCGCCAGAGCGGATTTTTACATCGGCGCTCGCGACGGCGCGCTTTTTGCAGTCGCAGCGACCTAATGGCACAGCCTATGTGATTGGCGAGAGCGGTTTGACGGATGCGATTCATGGCGCGGGCTACGTCATCACGGATCAGCAACCGGATTATGTGGTGCTGGGTGAGACCGACACCTATAACTTTGCTGTGATTACCAAGGCAGTACGGCTCATCCAGGCGGGCGCGCGCTTTATCGCGACCAATCCCGATGCCTCTGGTCCCACCGAGCACGGCATTGTGCCTGCCTGCGGCGCCTTGGCGGCGCTTTTCGAAACGGCGACGGGAAAACGCCCCTTCTTCATCGGCAAGCCCAACCCTTTGATGATGCGGATGGCGCTCAACTATCTCGGTGTACACTCGGAAGATACCATTATGGTCGGCGACCGCATGGATACCGATATCGTGGCAGGCGTTGAAAGCGGTATGGGGACGATCCTGGTGCTCTCGGGGGTCACCCGCCGTGAGGACGTGGACCTCTATCCTTACCGCCCTACCCAAATCCTGGATTCCGTGGCGGATATCCAGATCTAGATTTCTGTGTGAAGGATATTTGGGGGGCACGCGAAGCGTGCCCCCCAAATACTAACCACAACCTTCTTGGCTTGTTTGCAGAACCTCGATTAATTTTCTCCGATAATCTGTCGATACCTGAGTCAACTGTGTGCCTGGATGAAGCGGATGCTCTCGGCAGCAATCAAATCCTTATCGTTATCCAGGGTGGCAACGTGATAAGAATTCTCCAGCCAGAGCAAGCGCTTATCTGTTGCGCCGATATGTTCCAGAATGAAGGGGCCATTTGGCGGCGGCACGACGTGATCATCTTTCGACTGGAGTATCAGGGTTGGGCAGACCACGCGCGGCAGCAGATCATGAGTGACGCCCATTAGCGCATAAATCTCGCGTATCGCCCGTACCGGTGTGAGGGGATAAGCCAGCTCCACAATGCCCGGTTGTTTGATATCGGAGCCGATACCGGGGAGCATTTCTGGCGCACCGCGCATATAAGCCACCATGGCCATATCGGGGCTGTGCAGTTGAATCGCAGCGTTGATCGGAATCGCACCCTTGATGATGTCGGCGTGCATCGCTGCCGTATAGAGCGTGAGCGTACCGCCCATGGAAAGTCCGGTGATGAAGATGGCGCTGCAGCGCGTTTGCAGGGTTTCCAGGGCTTCTTCGATGCTGCGAATCCAATCCTCAGCCGTAGCTTGTGCCATGTCTCGTGGATCGGTGCCGTGCCCCTTGAGGCGTGGTCCGATGACCGTGAAGCCGCCATCATGCGCCAGCTTTTCACCCAGATAACGCATGCTTTGGGTGCTGCCGGTGAAGCCGTGCGCGACCAGCACGCCGATCTTATTGCCCTCAAAGAAGAAGGGCTGTGCCTCTGGTATTACGGGGTATGTCTCCATTAACCTCTCCCTTAGAGCGTCTTTTCGCAATAGCTGGGCCAGCCGTGGGGCAAATCCAGATCACAGAGATCGCCGCCCATAGGAAAGCGTTCCAGCTCCAATGCCAGTTCCACTGCGTCGGCGATATCTTCCAGCAGTGTGCCGATTTCTGGTTTTGCCTGGTTCTTCATATCGCGCAACCAGCGCGCCAACTCGAGGCGCTTTTCGGCAGAGACCTTGACCAGGATTAATTCTCCTTCTCCGATTGCCTTGAAGACGGGTTCGCTGCCAGAATAGCCCATCATATCCGCGATTTGATAGCCTCTTTCGATCATGAAATTCCTCCTCTTGGAATGTAATACTGGTCCTACAACTGAAGGATAGGGTGATGATCTTAATTCGTCTCTGCTGCCCGAAGTGCGCGCCACACGCGCTCTGGCGTGAGTGGTGTTTTCTTGAGCATGACGCCAGTGGCATCGTAGACGGCATTAATGACCGCCGGCGCCGAGCCATTGACGACAATCTCCGATACGGATTTGGCTCCGATAGGATGACTGGGTTCAAAGGTCTCGACGAAAATCGTCTCCAGTGCCGGCGCCTCATCGGCGCGGAAGACCCGGTAGTCATCGAAGCGCGGGTTGAGAATCCGTCCCTTCTCATCGAATACCAGCTCTTCTGTCAGCCCATAACCCAATGCCTGTAACATACCGCCCTCAGCTTGCCCGCTAGCGGTGAGCGGGTTCACAATCTGTCCGGAGTCCAGCGCAATGAGTAATCGGTTACAGGTCACCTGACCGGTCTTGATATCCACGGTGACCTCAGCAAACTGCGCGGCGAAGGGGGGCGGGCTGACCGGGCTGACAAACGATGCCTGCCCCATGATCTGGTGTTGATTTTCTTTGTGAAGTGCATTCATGGCAATTTCGCGGAAAGAAAGCGCGTAGGTGAAGGGGGCATTAACATCCGCCGCGGCATTGCCTTTGACCATGGCGTGATTGTCTCGCAGCACAACCTCCTCCGGCTCAACGCCGAGCATGTCCGCAGCCACAGCCTTGATTTGCTCCGCGACCTTCTCTGCCGCCCGCGCCATCGCCCCACCGCTGACGTAGGTGGTGCTGGAGGCATAAGCGCCCTTGTCAAAGGGGGTGAAATCGGTATCCGAGGAATTGATGATGAGGGCATCGAGTGTACAGCCGAGCACCTCAGCCGCAATCTGCCCCAAAACGGTATCCGAACCGGTGCCCAGGTCGGTGGCGCCCATATGAACGTTGAAGCTGCCATCATCATTCATCTTGATGCTGGCTGCAGCCATATCCAGATTGGGAATGCCTGATCCCTGCATTAGGAAGACCACGCCTATGCCGCGTCGCAGGTGTGGTTTTCCGGGGATGATATGCCATTCCGGATTGCCGTACTTTTCATACCAGCCAATCGCAGCGGCGCCCTGTGCGGCAGCTTCACGCAGCGCGTTGGTGACGATCATCTCGCCCTTTGCTTCGCGCCCCTCGCTCCAGGCTTTGCTCATGATGTTTTCGGTATTTGGCTCGATGATATTCTTGAGCCGGAATTCCAGGGGGTCCATTCCCAGCGTTTGGGCCACTTGCGTGATGAGCGTCTCCGTAGCGATGACACCCTGCGTCACGCCATAACCGCGATACGCGCCGGAACGGGGCGTGGTGGTGTAGACGGTGTCGCCGTAGAAGCGGACGGCGGGTGTGTTGTAAATCGGCAGCGTCTTATGCCCGGTGTTCCCCAGCACCGTCAGCCCGTGCCCGCCATAAGCGCCCGTGTCGCTGAGTGCGTACATATCCTGCGCCGTCATCGTGCCGTCTTTTTGCACCCCAATCCGGTAGCGGACCATCATGGGGTGACGGGTGACGGTATAGATGAACTGCTCCTCACGGGTGAGTTCGAAGAGCACGGGGCGCCCTGTGGCAATGGTCAGGTGCGCGGCGATATCTTCGTAGATTTCCTGTTTGTTCCCAAAAGCAGCGCCGATGCGGGGTTTGATCACGCGAATCCGCCCTTCGGTCAGGCCCAGCACCGGGGCGAGAATGCGCCGGACGTGGAACGGCACCTGTGTCGAGGTCATAATGACCAGGCGATCATCGGAATCCCAATAGGTCAGGCAAACCCAAGGCTCTAGCGGGATGTGCTTCATCTTCTGCGTCTGCACTTCCGTCTCAAAGACGAAATCTGAGGCTGCGAGTGCCGCCTCCAGGTCGCCCACATCAATGCGAACGCGAGCGGCAATATTGTGTTCCGGTTCGCTATCGGCAAAGTTCACATAATCGTTCTGATCGTGGATGATGGGCGCACCTTCCACTGCAGCGGTGTGCATATCGAGCACCGGCTCTAGTACTTCGTAGTCCACTTTGATCAGTTCCAGAGCCTGCTCGGCAATCTCTGGGGACTCTGCGGCGACAGCAGCGACGCGATCCCCTACGTAACGCACCTTCGTGCCAAAACTGACGTAATCCAGCGGTCCCGGAATGGGGTAGGATTGCCCGGCAGTGGAATAGACCACCCGCGGGACATTCTTGTAACACAGGACGGCATGGACGCCGGGCAGGGCCTCTGCGGCGCTGGTATCAATATCCTTGATGCGCGCATGTGCATACGGGCTGTGGAGCACCTTCGCATACAACATGCCTTCTTGTTCAAAATCGGCGACAAATGCGGCCCTCCCTTGCACCAGTTTGAGTGCGTCCACCTTGGGCAGGGGTTTCCCTACTACCCTGAATTGCTCCGCCTCTGGCGTGACGACGACTTTGGGGGTGGTGAAGGTGCGTGTTGCCGCCCCACTACCGCTGATTTCATAAGGTTCTATGGGGCTTTCGGGAGGGAGCAAGTCTTCTGGCAACACAAACATCTCGCCCGGGCCCCCATCAAGCGGCGGGGGCGTTTCGCCGCGTAAATAGGCTGCGGCGCGCAGGATTGCCTGCACGGGCTTGGTATAGCCTGTTTCCCGTGAGACCACACCGCTGATCCAGTCGCGCACCTCTGCCTCGGTCGGGGCGTTGTTTTGATCGAGCAGTGCTTTGGCGATGAGAATCAGCGCGGGTGTGTCGTAACCGCTCTGAATGGCGCCGGTTTCGACAAAGGCGCGCTGGATAGGGTGAAGCTCTGCACTTCCACGCCAGCCGCGTTGCTGTGAACCGCTCAATCCCTCAACCGTGAGAATCTCGGCGCCATCTACTTGCGCTGCCAGCGTTACGATTGCCGCGCGTGGGCGTCCGTTGACGAGCACGGTGCTATAGCCATCTGTTCCGTCTTCGCTGCCAAATTTGACGCTGCGGATGCCATTGCGGCGCAACACGTGAAAGAGCGTTTCGTGGGGGGCAATCTCAAAGGTCTGTTTCTTTCCGTTCAACGTGATGGATATTTTCATAGTCGGCTCCTTTACAGTAAACTGGGCGCTTGATCCCGTGCGCCGGGAGTTGTCTGACCTCTATTTTACTGAGATTTTCGGGCTGTGTCAATCCAAGTGGTGAATTGGGGTGCGTTTCAAAACGGGGGTGAAAACCTCAGGCGTCCCCACAGGACGCAGGAGAAAATTGATTTTTGTGATGGGGCTTTGCCCCATCACAAAAATCAATCAAAGAGAAGGTATTTGCATGCCAGTCGTCTTGCCTTTTCCCCAAAGTTACTAAGAAACCACCGCCTGGACCGTACTGGGTTAAGACCGAATTACATGCTGACGGCGGTTTCTGGTAAAACCCACCATGTCACCGGCGTGGTGGGATGTTGAAACGCACCCAGTGAATTGGGATATAGGGTAAATCCCTGGCGCCCGGGATGCCTGCTCCATAGGGTGTGCGTATGTCCCTGGCTCACTTTCTGAAAAGGTGTTTTTAAGCGTGCTTTGCTTTGGGGAAAAGAAAGGGATTGTGCACCACGGCTTAACTGCGGCGCACAATCCCTTTAGAAAAGACTTTAGCTTTAGGCTAACTTCGTGTTTCAGGCGCCTGCTTTACGGTTCAGTAACTCGCTGCGCAGGCGCTTCCAATCCAGCGTGGCATCGGAGAGCAGGGTATCCGCGCGGAAGAAACGTGCGGCGAGTGCTATCAGCCCATACGCAGTTGCCGCTAACAATACCAGGCTTAGCACAATCTGCCAGAGTGGCACAGTGGCGGTAACCATCCGTGTGATCATGGCCATGGGTGCGCTGAACGGGAACAGGCTGAAGAAGGTCGCCAGTGCGCCGTTGGGCGCCTGGATGAAGGCGGATTGGAACCACAGCGGCAGCATGAGGGGCAGCAGGATGATGAAGGTGAACTGACTCCCTTCCCGAGCAGTCGGGGCGAGCGCGCCGATAGCGCCGAGCATCGCCGCATAGACCAGAAAACCCAGCAGGAAGAAAGCGATAGCCCACCCAACGAACCCTGAGGGTAGAATGACGGCGTCTGCCGCCAAGTTGAGAAGCGCGCGATTTCGTTCGAGCGCAAACAGGCTCCCACCTAACCAGATCCCCATTTGCACCAGGGCTACGAATCCCAGGCCCACAATCTTGCCCAGCATCAGCTCGCGAGGGCGCAGGCTTAGCAGTAATACTTCAGCTACACGATTCTCCTTTTCTCTGGAGACACTCTGCAGCATGAACCCGCCGCTCATGGTGAGCACGAAGAAGAAGATGAAGAGCACAGCGAAGGGGACGATAAACCCGGCAAACGTATCGTAACCGCCAAGCCCATGATCATCTTGGGGTGCCAATGCACGTTCGTTGATGGTGGGTAACGGCTCTAGCAGCAGCGCGGGAGTTTGTGCCTGGATTGCCAGGTTGTAGGAAAGCAGGTTGCTGAACAGGTCCGTGGTACCGAATCTGGTGAAGGGCTTGAGCTCCGGTTCCACAGAGAGCAACTCGCCTGTGGCGGTGTAATCTGCTGGAATGATGTAGTAGCGTTGCAACTCACCGCTTTCGAGGGCGGCTTGTGCCATTGCTTCACTCTCGAATTTCTGGAGCATCTGGCTGGGAAAGCCCTGCGGGAATTCCTGAATCAACCCGGCTTGATCCACATAGCCGATGGCGATGGCTTGAGATTGAGGCGCGCCATTGAGCAACGCGCTATCATCTTCTTCCTCAAACATGCGATTTACAACCACCTGCGAACCGATGGTGAAACCCATGATCATTAGCGGGAGGAGCAAGGCCGTAATCCAGAATGAGGGTTTGCCCAGGGTATTGGCGATTTCTTGTTTGATGACCAGTAGAGTGTTACGCATGATTAAGCTCCCTGCCGGCTTTGCCGGAGCGCAGTGAGAATCCCCTTGAAAGTGAGGGGCTGTCCATAGTGCAACATGCCCAGACGGAACACCCGTGCCGCAAAGTGGATGCTAAACCAGGCTGTGCCGGCAAGCAATATCCAACTGACAATAAGTTGCCAGGTGGGGATAGTGGTGAATCCCCAACGCAGCAGTATCGTGATAAACGATGTGGTTGGGAACAGGCTCAGTGCCACGGTGAAGGGATGATTAGGATTGCCCATAATCACCATGACGAAAAACATCGGAAAGTTAAATGCCAGATTGAGGATGCCGGAAATCTGCTGCCCCTGCCGCGTCTCGCTCACCGTGGCTCCAATAGTAATCATCATGCCGGAAATGAGCACCAAAGAGGGTAGGAAATACAGCACGCCGACGATTGCCATGCTCCATGGAATGGTGATTTTTGGGAAATCAGCGATGAACAAGGGTGCCACAATCAGCCCAACAGCCAGGGTGGCTCCCCAAAGCCCGATTTGGGTTAACGCTACGCCAAGCAATCCCAGCGCCTTGCCGCCCATTAGCTGTTCGGGTGAGAGTGTCGTCATCAGCACTTCCATCGTGCGATTCTCTTTCTCGTCGGTAATCGCCTGGAGCATATATCCGCCTGTACCGAGCACGCTGAAGACGAACAGGATAGCAGCGATAGCGGGAAAGAAAGCACTCAGAAAATCCGCATCGCTGGTTTGCCGTTTGCCATCCATGGTGCGTAGCGAGAGTTTGGCGCCTTCATAGAGCCGCTGCGCTTCCGCCTCGGGCAACTGCCGCACCAGATTGGCGCGCATAAAGTCCCAGAAATCACTGCGTCCGCGATCGCTCACGGGCTGATCCAGTGTCACGCGCTCGACCGACGGAGCGCTGAGATAGTCTGACGGAATCACATAATAGCCCTGTAATTCGCCGGCTTCCAAAGCCGCTAGTGCGCTAGCCTCATCATTGTATGGGAGAATCTCAACGTAATGCTTGGTGTCCTGTCCAATGGCTTCCAGCGCATCGGGCTGCAGAATGCCGGCATAATCCACATAGCCTATGGCGCGCCCATCTTCACTGAAAATTGTGATGAGCGCAATCACAACCATTAAACCGATGAAGAGAATGGGAATGCCCAGCGTAGCGATGAGGAAGGATTTCTTCCCCGCAATCCGGTGGTATTCCTGTTTCGCGACCAACCAGACTTTTGCCATGGCTCTTACTCCTCGCCGGCTGTCGCGCCGCCCTTTACCACCATGACAAAGATATCATCTAGCGAAGGTTCCGCGATTTCAAAGCGCTCGAGCTTGACGTCATCGCGCAACGCCAGTGTGCGCAATACTTCCTGCGGGCTGACGCCAACCTCCAGTGCCAGGTGCCAGTCGCCGTTTTGTTGTCGCGCTTCCAGGACCCCTGGTATATCGGTGAAAGTGCCCTGCCCGCTGAGGGTGACAGCATTTCCGGCGAATTGCCGTCGAATGCGGTCTACTTCGCCGTAGAGTACCGCCTCGCCGTTGTTGATGAGCACGATGCGGTTACACAGCGCTTCCACCTGGTGCATTTGGTGCGTGGACATAATGATGGCTTTACCTGCTTGCCGCTGCTCCTCGATGATATCCTTCACCAGCCGTGTATTGACAGGGTCGAGACCGGAGAAGGGTTCATCCACGATAATGAGGTCCGGGTCGTGGAGCAATGTGGCGATCAACTGTGCCTTTTGTTGCATACCCTTGCTCAGTTCCTGTACTTTTTTCTGCCGGTGTTCGTAGAGCTCGAAGCGCTTTAACCAACTCTCCAGTCGTTGCCGGGCAGTTGCTTCATCCAGTCCCTTGAGGGTTGCCAGATAGATCAACGTTGGTTCCAGTTTGAGATCTTTATAGAGACCTCGCTCTTCTGGCAGATAGCCGATGCGGTGCTTGGTCTCTTCCGTCAACTTACCATCGAAGAGGGTGACGCTGCCGCCATCGGGGCGAAAGATATCCAGCATCACGCGGATTGCCGTCGTCTTTCCGGCGCCATTGGGGCCAAGTAGGCCGAAAATCTCGCCTGGGAAGACCTCGAAGCTGACGTCTTTTACGGCTTTAACCTGCCCGAAGGACTTGCTGATGTGTGTTATACTAACGCTTGGCTTCATTTGATTACTCCTCCATTGAACGCCTGGCTGATTGGTTTTTTGATGTTGTCCATTTGACCTCGATGCAACCCAACCAGCAATTCTACTATACTACCATTAACTCATTGGTAAAACTATCTTGAGTCGTATCTGGACTTGTACTTAAGTCCAGTATTGCAGGTCTGTTCAGGGGTCTCCCGAGCGTCACGCTACGGCTAAAGGCTTGCTCTGGTCGAATGTATGGGGAGATGTGCTACTTTGCCGCAGCCGTAGCCGCTAGATAGCCCGTGCTAAAGGCGGCTTGCAGGTTGTAGCCACCTGTATCGGCGGCGATATCGAGCACTTCGCCGGCAAGGTACAATCCTGCGATGAGCCGTGAGGCAAAGCTGATGGGGTCCACTTCTTTTAGCGCGATCCCGCCAGCGGTTACCATTCCCGCCGCCAGGGGGAGGGCGCCGGTGATGCGCCAGCGGAAATTCTTGAGCAGCAGCGCCAATCCATCCCGTTCCTCTGCGCGGATCGTGTGCACGGGACGCTCGGCGCCAATCGGGCTGAGCTTGGCCAGCTCATCTGCCAGCGTGCTCGGAACCCACCCGCGCAGTAGATGGGGCAGCTTGCGCTGCGGAGTCTGCTCGAACTCCCGTTGCAGCCGGGCGCAAATCTCTTCATGTCGCATTCCCGGCTTGAGATCGAGCGCCAGCATGACTGTTTTGCCCGCGCGAACAGCATCCACTGCTGCCAGCGATAGGCTGAGCACCAGGGGCCCGGAGATGCCAAAGTGTGTGAAAAGCACCTCGCCGGTCGGCGGCAGAGGCCAGGGGGGCGGAATGACCTTGTCCTTTCCGGTGACCGCCGGTTCTAGAAGGGTACACGTGACGTTTCGCAGGCTCACCCCCTGCAGCGCTTTCGCACGGGCTTTCTCTGCCACGGTGAGGGGGACGAGCGCGGGACGCAAAGGGACCAGGCTATGCCCGAGGTCGCGTGCTATAATGTAGCCGTCGCCCGTGGAACCGGTACTGGTCCAGGAGGCGCCCCCGGTCGCCAGAATCACCGCATCGGCAGCAAGCGTTTCACCCCCTGCCATGCGCACCCCCGTGACGTTGCCCTGGTCCACAAGAATTTGCTGTACCGCGGCGCGATACCGAATCACGGCGCCACGCTCTGTCGCATAGCGCAGTAGTGCATCGCGCACATCGGCAGCCCGTCCCGAAGCCGGGAAAAGGCGTCCCCCACGTTCGACCTGCGTTTCCACGCCATAGTGTTGTAACAGCGCCAGCAATTCCTCCCGGAAGAAACGATGGAAGGCATTGCGCAGAAAGGCGCCATTGTGCCCATAAGCCGTGAGAAAAGTTTCCAATGGCGCGGCGTTGGTGATATTGCAGCGCTCCTGCCCACTGACGAGAATTTTCTTGCCCGCTTCCTCCATCTTCTCCAGCAGCAGCGCCCGCGCCCCGAGCTCGGCAGCGCGTCCGGCAGCGATTAGCCCTGCCGCGCCGGCGCCTATGACGATGACCTCGCGCCGGGATTTCATGCGCCGCGCAATCCCAATACCAATAGCCGCAGCTCGGCAGTATCGGAAGTGTTCTCTACGCGGTGAAATTCGCCCGCACGAATGAGAACCGCATCGCCGGGACGCAGTACGCGCGCCAGTACCGGACTGCCCGCTGTGGGGCGATGATGCAACTGCCCCTCACCCGCGATGACATAGAGCACTTCATCTACCTCGATATGGGCTTGCATGCCGCTTGCTGCTTGGGGCGCCAGCACCGTGTCGTGTAAGAAAACGAAAGTTGCCCCAGCGAGCAATCCTTCGGCTGTGCCTTCCTCCTCACTAAAGAGCCAGTGCACGATTGTCTCGCCGTTTCCCTGCCAGGGAGGCGGCATCTCTGGGGCTGGGTTTGCGGGCTTATAGCGCACCCGCTTGATGGTGGCTGCGCGCTTGAAGAGCACCCCGGAGATACGGTCATAAGGCGCGCGGTTGATGTTGGCATGGGCGTTGGCGCGATGAAAATCCTCGGCAGCTAATGCCGGGGGTTCCCATGTTGTCGGTTCAGTTTCGTCTTCTTTGTGCATTGTGCTATCCTTAGGCAGCGCTATCCAACCAATTAAGCAGAGCCTCATAGGCAAAGGCATGGGCTTGGGCCTCAACAAAACCGCTCACATCGGGGCGCTCTGCTTGAAGTTCACCGCCCAGGGTCTGAATGGCCTCGATATCGCATTCGATGGCGGCTTGCCGCAAGGCATCCAGCCATTCTTGCGATAGTCCTTCCAAAGTGGGGGGCGCCTTCGTGGTCTGATCTCCCTGTTGTTGGTCGGGGCGAATCTTAACCGTGCTGCACGTACTAAAGGGATCTGCTGCAGCTGGCAGCACGAAATAGAAGGTACTGCCTTTCCCTGGCGTGCTTTCGACGCCAACTCGACCCCCCTGGCGCTCAATGATGCGTTGGACGATGGAGAGTCCCAATCCGTGCCCCTGCACGCGGACCTGATCGAGCCTGGTGAAGGGTACGAATAATCGGGCTTGCGCCTCCTCGGAGAGACCCTGTCCGTTATCGCGCACCCAGAAGCGTATTTGCGTCTCAGCATCTCGAAGCTCACCCTGTGCCTGCGGCTGTTCCCAATTCCAACCCATTTCGATGCGCGGCGGCATCCCCTCATCAGGCTTCCCGCCATATTTGAGAGCGTTGCTGAGGTAATTTGCCCACACTTCCTCGATCCAGGGCGCATAGCCGAGTGCCTGGGGCCAGGGATTCTCATCCTGGAGCACCAGGATAGCATCGTGTTGCGCGATTTGGTCGAGCAGGCGTTGCTTTGCCTGTTCAATGACATCTGGCATGTTCACCGGCGCCACCGTGACCGTTTGCTTGCGCAAGCCGCTCAACAGCATGAGTTCTTCGATAATGGTGTTGAGTTTTTTACCTGTCTGGGCTAAGACCCGCAGCGCGGATTGGCGTTGTGCATCGGTCAAGGGCGTTTGTTCATCTCTCAGTAGATCGGCGTAGCCTATGATCAGCCCAATAGGATTTTTGAGGTCATGAGCCACGGTGTGCGCAAAGGCATCCAGGTCCGCGTTCTGCGCAGCGAGTTGTTCTGCATACTGGCGCAGGGCTTCTTCGCTTTTCCGTAGAGCTTCTTCGGCTTGCTTGCGCGCAGTGATATCATCTTTCACGGCGATGAAGTGCGTGATATTCCCGTTGCGATCCTTGACCGGCGAGATGGTTGCCGCTTCATAGTAAAGGCTACCATCTTTCTTGCGATTGATAATTTCCCCTTGCCAGGTATCGCCGCTGCGAATCGTCGCCCAGAGATCACCGTACAGCTCTGTACCGTGATATCCGGACTTGAGAATGCGTGGGTTTTGCCCCAGGGCTTCATCGGCAGTGTAACCGGTGATGTGCGTGAAAGCGGGGTTCACGTACTCAATAATTCCTTGTGCGTTCGTCATCACAATCGTGCTAGCGCTTTGCTCGAGCGCGCGCGTGAGCTTGCGCAGCTCCAGGTTCTGCGTTTCCAACTGTTGCCGGTACTCCTGTAATTGTGACTCAATTCGCTTGCGTCGGCTGATGTCACGGGCGATGGTTTGCAGGGCGGGACGTCCATGGTAATCCAGGCGCGAAGTTGTGACTTCGACATCAACAAATGTGCCATCAAGGCAGATAAGCTTTTCTTCCAATAACGGTGCGGCTTTATCTGTAGCCAGCGTTTCTGCGATGCGTTTTGCAGCCAATGCCCGCTGGTCAGGATGGACGAATTCAAGCACCTCGCGGCCCAACAAATCCTCTGGTGTGTTTGCCTTGAGCATTCTCACGGCGGCTGAGTTGACGAAGCTGATTTTGCCACCCTGGTAGACCACAACGGCTTCAGGTGAAAGCTCCACTAATTGTCTATAGCGGTTCTCACTCTCTTGAAGTGCGGACTGTTGTTCTGCATTCTCTAGAAACAGACGTTGATTGAGCATCAGGAAAATGAGAAATGTTAGGGCAAGAACAAGGATTTGGTAGCCCAGATTCGCGAATATGTCTACGGGTCCATTTTGAGTCAGAAAATCGCCTTCTGGCGCCAAAATGGCGCTGCTGATGATGCGCACGATGCTGATAACGCAGTAACCGGCAAAAACGACCGTGATCCATCTGGTGATGGAGAAGGGTTGTACTTTCTGGTTACCTAGCACCCAGATGCACCGTAAAAAGACCACCAGAATTGCCGTGGCGGTGTTGATATTCCGCGCGGTCAGATCGGATTTGGCGAACGTGAAATAGGCGTGAATGAGGATAAAGACCGTCAGCAGTGCGATTTTCCGCGCTGAATGGCTGGGTAACTTAAAGAAGCGCTCCAGGCCCACGCAGAACAAAATTGTCCCCCCGACGATGAGCGTACTGCCGACCATGATGGAATATTCCACTGATATTGGTCCCGGGTCACGTAGGGTAAAAACCAATAGCGCGATTCCCTGCATGGTAAAATCGGCAGCCCAAAAGCCCATACCTGCAAAGCGGCGGTGATTTTGTCGCCAAAACAGCGTCATCATCGCGGCACACAGGGCGTAGCCCATGGCTTGGTTGAACATAAGAGTGCGCATATCTAGATTCATAACTTCGAGTATAACTTGTTTCCCCATAAACGGCAATAGGCGATACAAGAAGGGTGCGTTTCAACTTGGGGGAAAAAGCGAGCCGATTATCATGCAAATGCCTTTCTTTGCCTGAAGTTTGGCCCTTTTGAGGCTGCGACCAGCCCCCTATCTAGGGTGTAAAGGCCTAAATGGGGGCTGGATCTGCCAAGGCATTG